>CAZIWQ010000521.1:0-5415 GCA_964542355.1 uncultured Armatimonadia bacterium | reverse complement strand
CACCGCTCGCACCCCATCGCGGCGGCGACTCTCCTCCTCCAGTTGGCAGCGCACCTCCTCCTGCAGGCCATCGCTCAGGCGTCGCAGAACGCCCGGTGCCGGCCGCCCCTGGGAGGCAATCGTGAGCGCGATCTCGCGGCCGCGTGCCGGGCCCAGGTGGCCCAGCAGCGCCTGCGAGGTGGCCGGTGAAGCGTAGGTCACGACCAGGGCGACGATTGCGGCGCGCTCGCGCTCGAGGACTCTGGCGACGAGCGCCGCATCGTGGTTGTCCAGGAACTGGAAGGGAGGGTCTGTCGGTCCCAGGCACGTGAGTGGGCGGGTGTCCTCACCCACCGCGCGCGGGCGTGCCGGGCGGGGGGGCCGCGGGTCGGTGGCAGTCGTGGCCGGAATGGCCAAAGTGGGGGGCACGGGCGGCTGCGGCGCAGCCGCGGGCTGGCGGCAGGCACGCGCGAAGGCCGCCAACGTCCTGCGGCGCTCGCCGGCGGGCATGCTTGCCAGTGACTTCTGTGCCGCCTCCAGCGCGCGGCGTTGCGGGGCGCTGAGCGTCGGCGCGATCCTCTCAACGGCGGTCGGCCCGAGAGCGGCCAGGATCACGGCGGCGCGGCGGAGCCGGGCATCATCGCGGTGCTGATCTGAGTTCATAGCCAGGCATACCTCTGCGTGACATCCGCGGGCGCCGACCGTCGGCTCCCGTCTGTCCGCCCGTCCGTTCGGCCCCGATCCCCCGGAGAGACGTGGGGGGGGGCGGCCAGGACACCGGCGGTCGACACTGTGGGGGCCTGCAATCCACGTGCCGCAATCGATCTGCCCGGGAAGGACGTCGAGCAACGAGTGCGGGGGCGACCCCGGCCCCCGGCGCAGCTCGCCGGCAAGCTCAAATGTTGTTTACAGAGAATGCGTTTCGTTTTGCTAAAGCCGACCGCCGTCGCTGCCGATGCATGGTGTTGCCTAAACAGCACATCAGGACCGGTCGGTGCGGGCAGCGGGGCCTGCGCGAACGGTCCGGGGGAGATCAGGGCCAATGCTCGTACTGCAGGCCGAGCCACGCGTCGCTACCCAGGCCAGCGTCTTGCCGCAACTCGTCGCCCGCGCCTCCGTGCTCGAACTGAGCCAGGACGGCATCGAGGAGCGGGTCAGTGAAGAGCTTGACAGGAACCCGGCCCTGGAGCTCGTGGAGGCGCAGAACCTGCCGCGGTTCCGGGCCGGCGGCCGTGCCGAGAGCATCGGCGACGATCACCTCGCCCGCCTCCCCGCGCCGATGTCGCTCAGTGCCGACCTGCTGTGGCAGGTGCGCGTCGCGTGCGAAGGCGAGACGCGTCGCATCGCCGAGTACATCGTCGAGTGCCTCGACCACCGTGGTTACCTCGCCTGTCCGCTGTTCGAGGTTGCGGACTCGCTGGGTGTTTCGGAGGGGGAAGTCGAGGCTGCGCTGGCGGTCGTCCACCAGCTCGAGCCACGGGGGATCGGCGCCCGCGACCTGGCGGAGTGCCTCCGGCTGCAGGTCTTGGCGCTGAAGCCCGGTGCCGCACCGCAGGGCCTGCTGGAGTTCCTCGAGGGCCAGTTCACCGACCTCGTGCGCGAGGCCGACCCGCGATCACTCAAGTCCACAACCGCACGCGGGGCGCAGGTGTACCTGAAGTTCATCCGCGACAACCTGTACCCCTATCCGCTCGACGTGTACCGCCCGGCCTATGCTCCGGCCGCCCCGGACCTGCCCGCCAAAGCCCCCGACGCCGTCATCGAGCGCACCGCCGATGGCGAGTTCCGTGTGAGTGTGCCGATGAGCCAGCGCCTGGCGATGCGGGTGGATGCCGCCTACGAGCAGTTGGCACGAGACATGGGTGGCCGTGGCAGCGATGAGCCCGCCAAGTCGGTCCGCGAGCTCGTCACCAGCGCCCGTGAGTTCATCGCCAACCTCGCCCACCGCCACCTGATCATTGCGCGGGTCGCGCAAGCTGTCGTCCAGGAGCAGGCCGAGTACCTGACGGACGGCCCGCGCGCCCTCAAGCCACTCACCAAGAAAGAGCTCTCCCGTAAGCTGAAGATGCATGAATCGACGGTGTGCCGTGCAACGCGCGGCAAGTCCGTCATGCTTCCTGACGGCGAAGTGGTCCCGTTCGAGGTGTTCTTCGAGGATGCGCTGCCGATCAAGGTCGCGCTGGCCCAGGTCGTGCGCCAGGAAGATCCCTCTCGCCCGCTGCGCGACGCGGAGCTGGTCGAGAAGCTCAACAAGCGCGGCTATGCGCTGGCGCGTCGCACTGTCAGCAAGTACCGCGCCTGCCTGGGAATCCCCTCGGCCTCCGAGCGCCGCAACTGACCCCGCCACCCGCCGCTGGCACGGCGATTGCAGTCCCTGCCTGAGACAGCCCACATTCGACGGTTCGCCGCACGGAGCAGATGCCATGCTACGCGAGACATCCGCCGCCGCAATGGAGAAGGCACTGCAGGGCGTCGCCCTCCGCCAGCAGGCCATCGCGAACAACATCGCCAATGCTGAGACCCCCAACCACCGTCCGCAGCAGGTCTCGTTCGAAGGGGCGCTGCTGGCCGCGATCGAGCGCGAGAGCGACAGCGGCGCGAGCGGGCAGCGCGCCACCGCCGTCGAGCGCGTCGTCGTCGAGACCGAGATGACGGGCCTGGCCAAGGCCTCGCTGCAGTATGAGGCGCTCGCCCGCACGCTCGGCAAGCATTTCCGGATGCTGCGCTCGGCCATCACCGGAGGGTCGTCCTCGTGAGCATCTCCCGCGCCATCGACATCAGCGCCAGCGGCCTGCAGGCCGGCCGTCTGCGCATGGACGTCATCGCCCAGAACATCGCCAACGTTGAGAGCACCGAGGATGGCGGGACGCCATACCGTCGCAAAGAGGTCGTGCTGGCGACCCAGGCCGGCGGCGGCACCGCCGACTTCGAGTCCGCACGGCTCGGCGCCACGACGGGGGGCGTGCGCGTCGTCGGTGTCCGCGAAGACCAGTCGCCGGCGCAGTATGCCTACAAGCCGGATGACCCCGCTGCGGATGCCCGAGGCTATGTCCGGCTCCCCAACGTCAACCTGCCGATGGAGATGGTTGACATGATGGCGGCGACGCGGGCCTACGAGGCCAATGCTGCGGCCCTCAAGGTCGGCCGCGACCTGGTCCGGCGTGCGCTGGACATCATGCGCTAGCCGACGCAGGCGCACCGAGCCCTGCGCTTGCCGCGATCCGACGAGACTGACCAAGGAATGAGCAATGGCGATTGAACCGGGACGGCTGAGCATCTTCCGACCTCTCCCCGAGGTGCGGCCCCCCGCAGCTCCGCTGGCACCCGCGGTGGACGGGCCCCAGAGCGGGCAGAGCCCGTTCCTGACACGCCTGACCGAAGCCGTGCGCGACGTCGATACTCTCCAGCACAGCGCCGACACCGCCGCGCAGAACCTGGCGACCGGTCGCGCCGACAACGTCCAGGACGTCGTCGTCGCAATGGAGAAGGCCGACCTGGCCCTGCAGTTGACGGTCCAGGTCACCCAGCGCGCGGTGGATGCCTATCGCGAGATCAGCCGGATGCAGGTCTAGCAGAGCGGCCTCAGAACGGCTTCTCAGCCGCTCTTCTAGTGATGGCACGGCTCTTCGGCCACTCATCGCGCCGCGTCAGGTGTGACACGTGACACGGTGGCAGGTGCGAGTCGCGATCCCCACACTCATCATCTTGACCCTCACACACCAACATGCTTGAGCAACTGAAGACAATCTGGGGCAATCTCGTACCGCGTCAGCGGCTGGCTCTCGCTGTTGCTGCCGTGGCGACGGTCATCGGTCTGATCGTGGTGGCGGCATGGTCGTCCCGACCCGCCTACTCGGTCCTGTACAACGGCCTGGCGCAGGAGGACGCCGCAGCCATCGTGGGGGAACTGCGGTCGGCGAAGGTGCCATATCGCCTGGCCGCCAACGGCGGCAGCATTGAAGTGCCGACACCGTCATTGTACGAGACGCGGCTGAACCTCGCGGCCAAGGGAATGCCGTCACACTCGATCATCGGGTTCGAGCTGTTCGATCGCTCGGGCCTGCCGGGCACCGACTTCTCCAACAACGTCAACCTGCAGCGTGCTCTGCAGGGCGAGTTGAGCCGCACAATCTGCTCGCTGTCGGCGGTGAAGTCGGCCCGCGTACACCTGTCGATGCCGCGGGAGAGTCTCTACGCCGACGCGACCCCGCCGACCGCCTCGGTGCTCCTCGATCTTGGGGCCGACGGCAGCGTGCGGCCGGACCAGGTACGCGGGATCGCCCGCCTGGTGGCCAGCGCCGTGGACAAGCTCAGCTTCCAGAACGTCACGGTCATGGATACGCTCGGCAACGTTCTGTTCGGCAGCGGGCAGGTAGGCAACGACCTTGCCGATAGCACGCTCGGGACCTCCAAAGCGTTCAGCGAGGCCCTCACGGCGCGGTTGCAGACCATGCTCGACTCCATGTTCGGCGCCCATCGCACCATCGTCCGCGCCCAGGCCGACCTCGACATGGACGCGGAGGAGACCAGTGAGGAGCGCATGGAGCCGGCGGCCCAGGACCGCGCGGCCGCAGTGTCCAAGGAGCACACCACCCAGGAGACCTACAGCGGGGCCCGGTCGACAACGGGTGGGGTGAGCGGAGTGCCGGCGAATGTCCTGGGGGGAGCCGCGGCGGCGACCGCCGAGCGCGATGGCACCTACCGCAGCACTGATCAGACCCGCGAATATGAGTTCTCGAAGAAGACGACACGCCGCACGCGCCACCCGGGGCGAGTCACTCGCGTCACTGTCGCCGCCGTCGTCGATGAGAGCCTCGCCGGGCAAGGCGTTGACCGCGTGCGCGAGGTCCTGGAAGCGGCCGCCGGCGTTGACACCACGCGTGGCGACACGGTCGTCGTGCGGCCCATGAAGCTCAAAGCGGCAGAGCTGGCCGACAAGGAAGAGAAGCTGGCGCAGATCGCGGAGGTCTCACTCCAGCGACAGGCGACGATCGATGTGCTGGTGCGCCGCGGTCTGCCGGCACTCGTGATCCTCATCCTGCTTGCCGTCGTGATCCGGACGGCCGGCGACTTCCGGCGTGCCGCCGGCGGGACCGGCTACCAGGGGCCGACAGCCGACACGAGCGAGTTCGAGGAGGAGGAGGTGGCCCCCGACCTGAGCACGATGTCGCACGACGACCCCAGATACCAGGCGCTGGCGGCCGATGAAGAGGAACGTGAGGAAGAGGAGCTGCTGGCCGAGGAGTTGCGGCGCTTCGCCCGCGAGCAGCCCGAAGTGCTCGCCGAGGAACTGCGCAATCTCGTCAGCGCCCAGGATAACCTATGAGCCAGCCCCACACCCCTGAGATGACGTCACCGCCCGAGCTGCCGCTGTGGGAGGCCAATCTCCCCGTGCTGCTGAGCGGCGTCGCTATCGCTCCGGGCGCGAGTGGCTCG
>CAZIWQ010000520.1:0-5420 GCA_964542355.1 uncultured Armatimonadia bacterium | reverse complement strand
CGGAGGAGGAGGGAGAGGACCCCGGGGGGAAGAGGTTGCGAGCACCTCACCGCCGGACGGAGAACCACCGCCCCACCTCCCAGCGTGACGCATGTCCCGGTGGTTACGGCGTACGACATCTTTCGAGCGAGGCACCACCATGATCACGACGAGTATCTTCCCGGGCCGCTACATCCAGGGTCCTCATGCGATGTCCGCCCTGGGCGAGGAGCTGGCGCGCTTTGGCCCCAGAGCCCTGCTCGTCGTTAGCCCCTCCATCCTCGCGAACGTCCTGCCGACCTACCGCGCTGACATTGAGGACGCCCTCGAGATCCAGGTCGAGCGCTTCGGGGGCGAGTCATGCGATGAAGAGGTCGAGCGGATCGCCGGGATCGCGCGCTCGTTCGGGGCAGACAGCATCGCCGGCCTGGGCGGCGGCAAGACCATCGACACCGTCAAGACCGCCGCCTGGCAGGCTGGCGTGCCGGGCGTCTCGGTGCCCACCACCGCCTCCACCGACGCGCCCGCGAGTGGGCTTGCGGTCATCTACACCCCGGACGGTGTCTTCAAGCGCTACCAGTTCCTGCCCGCCAACCCCCGGCTGGTCCTCGTGGACAGCGAGATCGTTGTGCACGCGCCCCTGCGGTTCCTGGTCGCCGGCATGGGTGATGCGCTGGCCACCTGGTTCGAGGCGGAGTCGTGCCGCCAGTCCTGCGCCTGCAACATGACCGGCAAGCCCGGGTCGATCACTGCCTTCGCCCTGGCGCGCCTGTGCTACGACACGCTCCTCCAGTACGGAGCCCTCGCCCGGCAGGCAGCCGCAAGCGCCGTCGTTACTCCGGCAGTGGAGCACATCATCGAGGCCAACACGCTGCTCTCCGGCCTGGGCTTCGAGAGCGGCGGCCTCGCGGCCGCTCATGCCATCCACAACGGCTTCACCACCCTCGCGCCGACACACGCCTACCTGCACGGCGAGAAGGTCGCCATCGGTACCCTCGCTTCGCTGTTTCTCACCGACAAGGGCGGAGATCAGATTGCGGAGGTCTACGGGTTCTGCGAGTCGGTGGGGCTGCCCACCACGCTGGGCGGCATCGGTCTGGCGGGTGCTACCGACGAGGACCTCCTGAAGGTCGCTCAGGCGGCCTGTGCCGAGGGCTAGACGATCCACAACGAGCCGCGCCCCATCGCTCCCGCGGACGTCGTCGCCGCGCTCAGGGCTGCCGACGCCCACGGCACGGGGCGCCGGAACTGACCGACTCGACGGCCCCCCAGCTTGCCGGGCAGGTGAGTGAGACTGAGTGAGCTAGACGCGACGCCCCCATGTCCGTCCTCCTCGTTTGCCGTCGCCGCGCGTGACGGTGCCCTCACCCGACGAGCGGATTGGTCTCCGTCGCCAACGGTAGCTCGACCACTGCCCCGCCCGCCAGGGCCGAGCGGTACGCGCCCATCAGCACCTCCACGCCCTGCATTGCCACCCGGGCATTGCTGTGCGGCTCCTCGCCGCTGCGGATGCACCGCAAGAGCTCGTTGAAGGAGCTCTCGGCCTGGTAGCCGTCGAGGTACTCAGCCATCGAGCGCCGGACACCGTCTGCGGACGAGACGGCGCGCCCGACAGCAGTGTCGGGCGTACCGGCCGGCCCCGCAGGCACACCGACCGGCTGAGTGCCCTCCAGAGCCGTTCTGGCATGGCGTCGCGGCCTCAGCACGACTTTTCGGCCGCTCTTCTATCGTGGGTCAGCGGCGCGGGAAGGCTGGCTCGAAGCGATCCGCGAGGAGCTATGTCCCCGAAACGTGCGCTACTGAACCGTATCCGGGGTGTCGCCGATGAGGTCGAAGTGGGCGTCGCGGTGTAGCAGGTCGGCATCGTGCACGCGCGCAGTGACAGCCACGAGCCGGTCAGTCAGTGGCACCGTGATGCCCGACCGGCGGAGGTTGAGGCCCAGGGCCGCTGCGCGCGCCCAGCACTCATCGGTCAGGGGGAGCCAGGCCAGGCCTCCGAGCAGAAGCTCCATCTCGCGAAACTCCGCCTGCGAGCGACACCCGGAGAGGAGCTCGGCGGCAACCACACTGCAGACCGCGGCGCGCCCTTCTGCAAGCGCCTCGTCAACCGCGTCGGCGACGCCGGAGTCGCCCTGGCGACTGAACTCGATGAAGGCCGAGCTGTCTACGAGCGTCAGGCGGCTACTCATCCGCTCTCATCCGTTGCAGGTCTTCTGGCGTCATGTCGAGGAACCCGGTGCCGCGCTTGCGGCGCAGCTCCTCGCGCAGCAGCCGCTTCACGTACTCATCCAGTGCCACCGTCAGTACCTCGCGCTTGGTTCGTGCGGGGCTAAGCTCCAGCGCCCTGGCCATCAGGTCGGCCGGCAAATCAACAGTGGTCCTCATAGCGCATCACCTTTTGCCTCCATTGTATGCCAGGTGATGGTGGGTGTAAAGCATATCAGGTGGGGGTCCGGGCGCATCGGTCTCGCCCGGGCCGCCCCTCAGTCCGCGAACATCCCTGCCAGCGTCTCGACCGCCGCGTCGACGAGCTGCTGGCCCCCCGCCGGCGAGACCTCGCAGCTCGCGGGGACCGCGCCATAGCTCAGGCCCTGCGCCGCACGCTCGGTGGGCAGATACGGCCCCCCGACCGTCAACTGCACGACGAACGTCTGCCCCGCAGGGGAGCGGCCCTTGATGCGGTCACCGTAGTCCAGGTAGTACTCGAACGGCGCCGTGACAAAGGCGATCTCACCCAGGCGCAGGACGTTCAGCTCGCAGGGGACGCTGGGGCGCGGATGCTCGTAGCGGTCGACGGCACGCTGACACCAGATGATGTGCGAGCGTAAGGCCGTGTATTGCCCACTGAGCCGGTCGGTGTCGCCGAGCGCGGCGAGCTCTTGCTCAGCTTCCGCAATCTGCTTCTGGAGCGTGGCGTACTCCCCCTCGGTCACGTTCCAGTGCTCCAGGTCGAGGGTGCGGCTGTCGTGCTTGAGGAGCACCTCGCCACGCAGGTCCCTGCGGGCGGCGGGCTCGGCGTCCTCCATCGCGGCGGCGAGGCGACGAGCGATCTCCGTCCGCAGGGCGGCGTTGAGCGGACGGCCGACGCCACCACCGTACTTGAGTTGCAGCATGCGGTCCTCGGCCGCCTTGGCAATCTGCCGGTGCGGGCTCTGGTCGCCCGCGGCGGAGCACTGCGGCAGCACAAACAGGCCGCTGCCGTAGCGCCGGCGCAGCTCCTCACGCGTGTCATGCCAGTAGTCGGCGGAGACGAAGTCCTGCCCGCTCTCGCTGGCCTGTGAGGGACAGGCGAGGTTCATCACGACGCCGGTCAGCTTCCGGGTAGCGTCATAGGTGAACAGCAGGTTCACGCTATGGTCGACGTGGCCCTCGATGTGGGAGAAGTCGGCCACGCTCGTGCTGCCGTACATCTTGGCGCTGTCGTCGAAGTAGCGCACGCGCCGGTTCTCGCCGACCACCGCATGGGAGTATCCCCACCCGAGGTGCCCCTCCGTCCGTCGCTCCCACGCTTCGCAGACTGCTGCCACCAACGCCTCGGTCAGGAGGGCCACATACTCTGCGATGCTCATGTAGTCGGGGTACCGCGCCCGAATCGCTTCGAGGTACTCCGCGTCCGTCTGCCATCCCCGCGCCCCGCCGAACGGGCCGGTATGCGTGTGGGTAGCACTGACGATCAGCTTGCGCGGGTCGAGCGCGGGGAGGCGTTCGGCCAACGCCGCTCGGGCGTTCCCAAGCATCTCCGCCGTCACCGAGCAGGCATCCACGGAGACGATGACGGCGTGGTCATCGCCACTGTCCAGAGCCAGCGCCGTGAGTGTGAGCGGGTCCTGCACCCGCGTGGCGATGCGCAGGTTGAACTGCCCGTGGAGGGAGACGGGCCTGTCCGGCGTGATGTCGCGTTGTGCCCAACCGATCTGAAGCCTGGTGCTCATGTCGTGTCTACCTCGGTTCTGAGTGAGTGTGGCTGCCCCGCGAGGGGCAATACTGCATCGGACCGCGGGCATACAGACGCCCCCTGTCGGCGCGCGCCGTTTGCGCGCCGACAGGGGGCGCAAGACGGGGTCTGGGGCCCGTGGCCCCAGCGGGGTGTGGGGCGGAGCCCCACGGTGCTCATGAAAAGAACTGGCTCAGATCGGCGTCTCGAGCAGCCACCGCTTCAGGAACGCCAGGCTCTCGACGGCGCGGTTGAAGTGGCCGCCCTCGTGCAGGCACAGCTCGAGGCGCTCGCCCACCCCGAGCCGCTCGTAGACGTCCTTCGCCCGGTCGAACTCTTCCTGCACCATCGGCCAGTACGCCGCCAGGTCTTGCTTGCCGGCCTCTACCATGAACGCGCGTGGACACGTCAGGGTCAGGATCTCCCAGTCCGAGAACTCGCTGAGCACTCCCCAGTAGAAATGGTCCTCCTCGGCCGTGTCGATGTAGGCGACGTAGTTGTCCCCACCGGGGTCGACCATCGTGGGGAGCCGGTGGCCGAAGTACGCCGCGCACACGGTAGCCTTCAGACGGGTATCCGCCGCCGGCAGCCACAGCGCGCTCAGGCCCCCCTGCGACAGGCCGTAGAAGCCCAGGCGCTCGGCAGCAACATGCGGCAGCGTCGTCAGGTAGTCCACCGCCCGCGAGACGTGATACAGGTCCATGCCCATCAGGTTCACGCCCATCAGCTCGCCGTGGCGGTGCAGGAAGTTGCGCGCGCCATAGTGGGGCAGCTCGGGCTTGCCGCCGACGTAGTGCGCGCCGCCCTGCAACACGCCGAAGCCCCCGACCTCATGCGGCGCGACCACAACGAAGCCCGCCTCGGCGAGGCGCACCCCGCAGTAGTTGTAGCTGCTCGTGTTGTGGTCGGGGTCGAGGCCGCACGCCTGCTCCGGTGTGCCGTTCATGCCGTGCTGGCAGACGACGGCGGGGCTCCGGCCGTCGGCCCCGGTCAGCGGCTGGTGGGGCGTAAGCAGGAGCGCATCCATCCGCAGTCCCTCGCGCACCTGCAGCCATACCCGGTCCAGCCGGAAGCGCTCGTAGTCGGCCACGGGCTCGACCTCCGGCTGCAGGTCACATCGGGGCTCATCCCAGGTGGTCAGGAACTCGAGCCAGTGCTCGCGGTTCGGCGCGACGGACCGCTCATACGCCGCGACGGACGAGAAGTCCCGCCGCCAGCGGTCGGCCCGCCCGGTTTCGAGGTCGCTCAGCCGCCGTCGCAGCCAGCGCTCGTACTGCTCGAACAGCTCCCGGCGACGCTCGTCAATGGCGTCCCAGGGGATGATGCCATATTCGCCCTCAGGGGGTGCGAAGGGATGCATGTGACCACTCCGGAGAAGATTGGTGGGTGCGCCAGGAACCCGCTGTCTCTCGCGCCGTCCAGCGCCCCTGTCATTCTGAGCCCAGACCGCGTAGCGGTCTTCGGGCGAAGGATCAGCATCAGCCGAAGGCGCTTGTATGCGGAATGT
>CAZIWQ010000519.1:0-5435 GCA_964542355.1 uncultured Armatimonadia bacterium | reverse complement strand
TCCCACTCGCTGTACGCGGAGGGGTCGATCCGGATCGGTCGCGACGGTGCGGACCGCGCCGCGGCCGTGCTCTGCTCGTTGAGTGCCACCTCGACGCTGCCGAGGTCGTTGTAGAACCGGACGCTGCCCTCGAGGACCGTGACGGTCGTTGCGCCCCCGGGTTCAACCTCGATCAGGAACTTGGTGCCGTGCGCACTGGCGATCGCGCCTTCTGTCCCGATCTCCAGGTGGCGGGTGCCGACCAGCCAGAGGAAGAGACGACCAGCGACGGCCCACAGGCCCGCCGGTTGACGGGACCCCGGCGTGGCGCCCGGGATGATGACGTGGGTGCGCGGGCCGAGGCAGACGCGGGCACCGTCGATGACGATCACGGCGCGGGCCCGTTGATAGGTCTGGACGTGATCCTTGGCGTACAGGTCGCACTGGGCGGAGGTGATGACCGTTACCCAGTCGCCTTGCCCGCCGCGCTGCACCTTGACGAGGCCGGACGTGAGCTCACGCACTAGTCGCGCGCGCGGTGCCGGTTGGCACCACCCGCTGCCCGTCCAGCCGGCTGTGACTGCGACAACGAGGCAGAACGCAATGCCTCTCGGTCCATTCATGGGGGTCACCTCGCCTGCGGAATCGCCCTCCCTGTGCGCGCTTCGCAGGACTCCTCCCCCCGGCGGAGAGCCTGTCGGCAGACGGGCACAGTCCCCGCCGCAACCAGCCGATGGCCGACACAGCACCATCCCAGCTCAAGACCCGGGCGGGCCCTGGCGCCGAGATGGCGGTGAGTGGCTGCTGCGGCCCCCTGAGCGCAGCGTCGCGGCCTCCGTACGGCTCTGCGGCCGCTTCGCTACCCGCGCGGAACCCTCACTGTGAACACCGACCCACGTCCCGGTTCGCTCTCGACCTCGACAACTCCTCCGTGCCGTTCCACAATGCGCTTGACGGAGTAGAGCCCAATGCCGCTGCCGGGGATCTCGACGCCGGGCGGCAGGGCACGCCCGAAGCGGGCGAACACCCGCGACTGCTGCTCCGGGCTCATCCCGAGACCATGGTCGATCACGTGGGCAGCCACCTCGTCGGCGGTCGCCTCCAGCTCCACAACGACAGTGCCGCCTTCGGGCCAGTACTTGATCGCATTGTCCATCAGGTTGTTGAGCACGCGGGCCAGATAGCGCGGGTCGCCATTCACGAGCACGCCCTCGTCGGGTGCGCGCACCTCGACCTCGTGGAGGGGGCTCCGCATGCTCTGGGCCACCGCGAGGTCGCGGGCCACGGCGGCAAGGTCAAATTCCTGCCGGCGCAACTCGATCAGGCGGTGCGGGCTGGTCGCCAGCAGCTCATCAATATCACCGAGGGCGGCCTGGACCTGCTGCTGGATCCGCTGCAATAGCTCTGGGGAAGCGGGCATGCCGCGTCCGCTCTGCTGCTGCGCACGCAAGGCGGCGGCCAGCGCGCTGATCGCAGAGAGCGGCTGCTTGAGGTCGTGGACCAGCGATTCGGTGGCCGCGTCGCGGGCCTCCGCCTCTGTGGTGAGGGTCGCGGCGCGCTGGCGCGCGCGGGCGTAGCCCCACATCGCCGTGACGACGCCGGAGACCAATGCCGCCGCGCTGGGGATGACCGCATAGAGCCAGTAGTCATGGCGGATGAGGGCGTACGACAGGCCGTGGAGCGCGGCGATCTCCAGTGCCAGTGCCGCCGTCGCGATCCAGGCCCGCAGGCTCGTGACCGCCACTGCGGCAGTCAGGCAGCACAGGAAGATGAGTCCCCAGGCGAAGGGGATACCGATCGGCCGGATGAAGGTGCCGCGGAGGAGGGTCTGCAGGGCGTTCGCGTGGATCTCCACCCCGCTCATGGTTCGCTCGCCGCTCTGGTCGAGCAGGGGCCACTCGGGGGGGGAGGGGAAACCGACCATCGGGCAATACTTGCGGTCTGCCGCCGAGCCAACGAGCACGATGCGCCCGGCGAAGCGCGACCGCAGCAGCCTGTCGCTCTGGCTGACGACCTCCCCCAGCGAGTACATCGGGAACGTCCCCACCGGCCCCACCCAGTCGATCAGCATCGCGTGTTTGCTCAGCTCAGGTTCAACCGGCATGATCGGCCGGAACAGGTAGATGCTCTCGGACGCCCACACCGGGACCTCACGCCACGGAAGGCGCACGGCATCGTCGCCGACGGGATCCGGCATGTTGCTCGGCTGCCCCTGGTAGGCGCAGTAGGCGGCGGCACTGAGGGCCGGGTAGCTGCGGCCGACCAGACTGAGCTGAGGGAGCTGTTGCCGATCCACTCGCGAGGGGCTGTCTTGCTGCAGCAACTGGACCCCGCGGATCACTCCGTGAGGGTTGTACAACACTGGTGACGCGATCGCCGGCCCGGGGATCCCCAGCATTCTGACCGGCGGGTCGGTGAAGAACAGGCGGTCCGGGTTCGGGTTGGGCTCGGCAACGACCACCGTCTCGCCGGGCATGCTCAGGGCCCGGGTCAGCATGCGGTCGTGGGCCAGTGGCGTGCCCTGGCCGACCGGGCACGCGTGGGAGAACGTGATGTCGACGGCGACCACCCGGGCGCCGGCCTGCTTGATGCGCAGCAGTGCGCGTCCGATGTCACTGCGGCACACCGTCGCACAGGCACACTCCGGGTGGCGGGCCTCGCGGGCCTGCTGGAACAGCTCGATGTCGCCGCGCTCAACCGCCACAATGACAATGCGGGGGTCGGGTTTGCGGGCCGGGCGCGAACGCATCCAGACGTCCAGCAGGCCGAACTCGGGTACCGACAGTGCGGGGGAGTAGCGACACGCCAGGAAGGTCAGGCACAGCGAGAAGGCGACGACCCCTTGCCACCGCCCCAGCACCTCAGCCCACCCGCGACGCTCGTGTTCGCGAGGCGTCCTGGTGGCGGCGTGGTCAGCACGAGCGCTCGGGGTTGCCTCCGTCATACTCTTCGCGGACCGATCACCGAGGGCCGGTCGGGCCACCTGCGGCAGCCCATCGTCGGCGCCCCCCGTCGGCACCGTCCCTCCGCCGGCTCACCGGTGGGACGGCGCGAAGCGTACACGCGACGAGTAGAGCTGCTTCGTTCCCGGCCGGGGGGGAGTGCCGTGGGCCAGTCCGATGCACCTCTCTTGCAACTATACGCTGTGCCTGGCGTGGGTGTCAAACCCCCGGCGAGTGCCGGCCGTCGCAGCCGAAGTCGTCAGTCGGGCGCGGCGACCGTCACGTCACACCCACCCACGGCCTCTCCCGCCCCCGTGTGGCCAGTGGCTGTGACACGGGTCGCACCCGCGGCCAGCGCCGTCGCGATCATGGCGGAGATGCCCCCCGAGGTCGATCCCGCCTCGTCGGTTGGCGCCGGAGGTGGGGACACCGGCGCCGACAGAGCGACGACGGCCGGGTCTGCCACCGCCCAGGCGACAGTGGCGTACTCAATCACAGTGCCCTGCGCGTCCAGGACCTGGGCCTGTACGGGCGCCCGCTCTCCCACCGTCAGCGACAGGCTCGCCGGGAGCACGGTCACGCTCGCCGGCGCGCGCTCAGATACCTGTACCGCCAGCCGCGCCGTCCAGCTCTGCTGGGCATAGTGGGCGATGACGGACAGCTCGGCGGTCCCGCGACCCCGGGCCGTCAGGTAGCCGTTGGCATCCACCGTGAAGACCGCGGTGTTGGCACTCGCCCAATCGCTGAATTCGGCGCCGAGCACGATCGCGCCGTCCGCGTCCAGCGCCGTCGCCACGTAGGCTGCGCCCAGTGCGCGCTCGAGCAGCGCGGGGCCGGTGAGCTCGGCGCGCACGGGTAGCCGGCCGGCTACCATGCGGAGGGTCGTTGTCTGGCCCGCGGTGACAGTTGCCGCAGCCTCCGCCCGGGCGATGACAGCGCCGCTACCATCGCTGTGGGTGAACGCCTCCGCGCGCACGAGCACACTGCCGGGGGGGATGTCGCCAATCAGGGCTTTCGCCGGCGCCGTGCCGGAGCGTCGCACCAGCACTGCCGGGACGACTGCCTGTCCCCCCGCCTGGTCGAGCACCGTGAACCGCACGCTGTTGGTCGCCGCGGGGAGGTTCTGTGCCTGGACGGCCTCCGCCGAGACCGGGAAACGCACAGTGACCCCGATGGCCCCGGCAGCGACGCGTCCGGCCGATGGGGAACCGTCTGACCCGCCGCCCCCGCAGCCGGCCGGCAGGATGCTCAGCACGGCCAGCCCGATGAGCAGCGACGACACCGCCGCGCGCACCGCCGGCCGGAACTCCGCCACCGGGGCTGCGCCGCGGACGGTGCGGCCGTGCGCTGGGCCTCCGGGCAGTGGGAGGTTGGGCTCGGGTGTGGTCGGCAAGATGACTCCTGTCAGCAGTCTTCGCATGGTTCCCTCTCCCACGAACGGTGTGTGCTCGCGAGGTGGCGACTGACCGGCTCCGGCGCAGCGGCCTCAGAACGACTTTGCGGCCGCTCTTCTAGAGACCCTCGAACGAGACCAACAGACCGAGGCCGAAGCGCGTCCCCTCGTTGTCGGAGTGCTCAGCGGTCCCCACGAGCCAGCGCCCCTTCGACAGCTCCCAGTACGCGTGGAGACTGGTCAGGGTGTCGTAGTCGGCGCGGTTGGCCCGCTCAAGGTGCAGGCTCAGGTCCGAGTCGTAGCTCAGCTTCGGGAAACAGAGCCCGAACGTCTCCAGGTGATGCCCCTGTGCGTCATCGCCAAACTCACCATAGGCCTCGAGCGCCCGATTGGCCAACGGGATGGAGAACTGTCCGGTCACACCGGTCCCCGCATCTTCCTGGTGCATGGCGGCGAGGCCCACCCACCCGTAGTCCGAGAAGTACTGGAGGCGTCCCCACTGGGCGGAGCGGTCGGCCTCAAACAGGGAGTCGAAGTCCCCCATCCATGAGACGACGCTGCGCCAGCGGGGCCCCAACCAGGCACCGACGCGGGCGCCGTCAACCGTGGTGAAGGGGAGCAGGGAGCCGATATCGGAGTTGCTGCCCGGCCCCTCCAGGAGGCGGAGCCGCCCCGCCATCGCCTCGAAGCTCTGGCTGCGGACGGCGGCGAAGGTCTCGTCCAGTGCCCAGTCGCTCTTCTGATGCGACGCCACCGAGAAGCGGGCGGCGCCCTGCACATAGACGTCCTTGATGACGGCAGTCGCTTTGGCGCGGGCTCCGGCGGTGCTCTCGCCCGATCCCCAGAAGCCGTAGGCGCCGAACGTGCCTACGGGTCCCCAGATCCAGTCGCCGATGCTGCGCTCCAGCCCCACGTTACGGGACCGGGCCTGGCCGGCGGCGGCGAGGCCCGCGGCCAGTTGCCCGGCGGCCTCACCGGCGCCACCGACCGACGAGCCCGCGGGCTGAGCGGCCTGCTCGAGTTGTACGTCAAGGCTGCCCCCGCTGCGGGCCGGCCCGGGAGCCACCAGCACCAATGCCTCCTTGACCTCCGACTGCTGTTCCAGCTCGACGCGCTGGGCA
>CAZIWQ010000518.1:0-5450 GCA_964542355.1 uncultured Armatimonadia bacterium | reverse complement strand
GGGGGAATGAGATAGGCATCAGGTATGTGCCGTTGGCCGTTCTCCCCCTCCCCGTGGGGAGGGGGCCGGGGGGGTAGGTCGCCGTGTTCGGTTCTCCCCCTCCCCGTGGGGAGGGGGCCGGGGGGTAGGCCGCCGTGTTCCGTTCTCCCCCTCCCCGTGGGGAGGGGGCCGGGGGGTAGGCCGCCGTTCCCTCCCATCTCCTCTCCATAGGGGGACAACTCCATGCTACGCCTGGCACGCCTCTCGGCCTTCGCTCTCACGCTGTCGGTATGGGCTCTGCCGGCCCACTCCCTGGTACTGGTGCAGGATGGCCGCCCAACGGGCAGCATCGTGCTGCCGGCAGACCCTAATGGCAATCTCCAGGCCGCGGCGACGCTTCTGCAGCGCATCATTGAGCGCAGCAGCGGGGCGAAGCTGCCCATCGCGAAGTCCGCAGCAGGGGCAGGGACGACGATCGAGGTGGGGGCGACCCCTGCGAGCCTCGTGGCCTGTCCCGAGGCCGCGAAGCTCAAGACCGACGGGGTCGTTGTCAGGGTCCGCGACGGCAAGCTCTTCATCACGGCCCAGAACACCTATGCCGTCAGAATCGCGGCCGTCCGCTTCCTCGAGGAAGTGCTCGGGGTACGCTGGCTGTTTCCCGGAGAGCTGGGCGAGATCGTCCCTGCGCACCCGACCGTCACGGTTGCCGACAGCCTGAACCTGGTGGAGGAGCCTGACCTGCAGTCGCGCATGTTCAGCGGCATGTTCGGCGCCGACCTGTCGCTCTGGCGGCTGCATCTGACCCTCCAGTTCCATCACAATCTGAGCAACATCGTGCCCCCGGCCACCTACGCCAAGACCCATCCCGAGTACTTCCCGATGATCGGCGGCAAGCGGCACATCCCCTCCGACACGGGATCGGGATGGCAGCCGGAGACCACCAATCCGGAGGTAGTCCAGATCGCGGTCGCCGCGGCCGGCAAGTGGTTCACCGACCACCCGGAGGAGACCAGCTTCTCCCTGGGTGTCACCGACGGGCGCGGCGAGTCCTATAGCCCCGAGGCGGTGGCGCTGGATGACAAGCTTGGCCCACCCACTCCCACGAACCGCTTCTATCACTTCTACAACCAGGTGGCGGAGGGGTTGGCACAGACGCATCCTGACAAGCTCCTGGGGATCCTCAACTACCCGCCGCTCCATGGGGTGCCGACGGTGCCGCTCCACAAGAACCTGCTTGTGTACTGCTGGCGCGGCTCCGACGGCGGCGTCCGGCCCGCCGAGTGGTACGGCAAGTGGCCGAACCTGTGCTTCTGCGACTGGCTCTACGGCTGCTTCTATTGCATGCCCCGGCACTACCCCCACGCGTATGCCGATCTGATCCGCCACTACTATCAGGGCGGCTTCCGGGGGATGTATGCCGAGGCATACCCCAACTGGCCGATCGACGGCCCCAAGCTCTACGCCCTGTCGCGTGTGATGTGGCGGCTCGACACCGACGTGAGCGCGGCGGTGGCCGAGTACCTCAAGCTCGCGTTTGGTCCGGCGGCCGCGCCGGCGGGTGAGTTCTTCACCATCGCCGAGCGCGCCATGGAGCGGCGCGATCCCCCGGATGTGTTCTCCAAGTGGTCCGCCTCAATCAGAGGCGAGTTCCGAGTCTGGAGCCTGCAGGACCTGGCGGGGATGGAGAATGCAGTCACAGCGATGGAGGCCGCCGTCGCCCGCGAGCCGGCCGGTGACAATGCCCGCCGCGTGAAGCTCTTCCGCGATGCGTGGGACTGGTATGCCGTCCACATGAAGATGGATGTCGAGGCCCGTGCCCTGCAGGCACTGAAGCCCGGCACGGCTCCGGCGGAGGCGGAGCTGCTCACGCGCGCGGAGGCGCTCAGCGCGCTCCCTGACCACCGCGATCAGTTGTGGGACCAGGTGGTGAGCCGGCAGAAGAACGTGCTCTGGGGTACCGACCAGTACCGTCAGATCATCGCCGTCTCGGACCCGGCGGCCGCGGTGCAAGACGGGGTCTACGATGCCCTGGCCCGGCTGGACGAGGCATGGCAGGCGCGGATGGCGCCGGCACAGGTGGCCGCGCAGTGGGCACAGGCCCGCGTCGCGCATCCGGGTCTCGCGGGGCCGATCCGCGTCCGCGAGCAGATCGCGGGGCAGCTCGACGCGACCAGGAACCCTGTCATCAACCCGGGCTTCGAGCAGGAGCTGCAGGGCTGGCACACGTGGGTGCGAGCGGGGACGCAGATGGAGGTCCGGCTCGACAAGGGGCAGCGGCACTCGGGGGAGACGAGCGCCTACATGGGTCCGGGTACCATCGCCTGTTACGTGCAGGACGTCAAGGCCAACCCCGGTGACACCTTCTATCTGAGTTGCTGGGCCCGGCGTGCCACCGGTGCGGGCGTGTGCGCGCTCAAAGTCTGGTGGAAGTCTGCGACGGGCGCCGATCTGGGACTGGCGCAATGGGAGCGCCGCGCCGGCGACCGGCCCGGGGAGTGGCAGAAGCTGGAGCTGTACGGGCAGGTGCCGGCGAAAGCCGGCATCGCCGAGATCCTCCTGCTGGGCCAGGAGCACGGGAAGGACGATGGCTGCTGGTTCGATGACCTGATGGCCCTGGTGCTCCCGCAGGGGTAGCCCCGCCGCCATTGTAGGGCGCGTCCCGCTCTGCGGGATGGCGCGCCGCCGTACCGACCTCACCCCCCGACCCCCTCTCCGTTCCGGCGAGGGGGTGTCAGCAGGTGGGTGCCGAGCCGCATGGCGCGCTGCCGTGGGTCGTTGTCGTCGTCCGTTCGCCCCCTCCCCGTGGGGAGGGGGCCGGGGGGTAGGCCGCCGTTGGCCGTCGCCGTCCGCCCAATGCCGCATGCCCAGTGCCACATGCCGCCGTTTCCCACCATCAGCTCCCCCCGACCGGCCATGGAGGCCCTGCGATGGATATCAGCATCGGCACGAACATGCTCGAATGCGGGCCCCCGTGGCGGCTTGCCCGGCGCCACCTCGCCCGCCTGGCCGAGGCCGGCGTGAGGGCCGTGGACCTGCACATGGGCGCGCGCTACGAGGCGGCCTCCGGGCCGACGCCGCTTACTCCCACTCGCGCCTTCGTCGACTTCCGCGACCCCGGACACCGGGCCGAGATCTCCGGCTGGCTGAGCGAGTTGGGCCTGCGGGCGGTGTGTGCCCACAGCCCGGTGATGGGGGTCGTCGACCTCTCCTCGCTGGACGAGGCCGTGCGGGCCTTTGCCGTGGGCGAGCTCCGGGCCACGGTCGAGTTGTGCGCATCCCTTGGCATCCCGGTCGTGGTGGCCCATGCCGGGGAGCGGGCCGGCGCGGGGGAGAGCCGACAGCAGCGCTGGGAGCAGGTCGCCCGGAGTGTGGGTGAAGTCGCCCCCGACCTCGCGCGCTGCGGCGTTCGCCTCGCGCTGGAGAACATCTTGCCCGACAGCCTCACACCGCACGTCGCGCAACTTGCCTCCGATGTGCAAGCGCTGGGCTGCTCGCATGTCGGCGTGTGCCTGGACACCGGGCATCTGAACATCGTCGGCGGGCGGCCCGCCGCGGCGGTGCGAGAGGTGGGGGAGAGGCTGCTTGCTCTTCACGTGCACGACAACTCCGGCGACAGTGACGAACACCGCCCGCCCGGCGACGGCTCAATCGAGTGGGCCGGGTTCGCCGCGGCCCTCGCCGAGGTCGGCTATGAGGGCACGCTGAACCTGGAGGTCGTCCAGCGCGATACGGAGGATGGGATGGCCTCGGCCGCGTTCATCCGCCGTGCCATGGCAGGGGGCCGCGAGGTCCTCAAGGGCTAGCGCACGGCTTGTGCTTCACTCCGGCCTCCGGCGCGCGACGCGCTACCGCGGCAGCGGCTGCCCTGCCGGCACCGCAGCCCCGCCGAGGCGCACGAGCGGGCGCCCGGCACGCACCGCTACCCCGCGGGCGGAGCCTACTGTGCCGCCGCATCTCGCTCCGCGACGAGCAGCGCGGGGACGGCTTCCCAGGGCTGGAGGTGGACGCGCAGCATCGCCTCCGCCCGTGCCGGGTCGCGGGAAGCCACCGCCGCCGCCAGCGCCGCGTGGCTGTGGTCGGGTCGGACACCCCGGTCGGGTAACTCGATGGGGCCGATCAGGCTGCGCAGCAAGACGTTGGGGACCAGCAAGAGCCGGGGCACCAGCTTGTTCCCGCATGCCTCCGCCAGGAACTCGTGGAACGCCAACTCGGCGTTCAGGTTGCCCATCGGCTCCGCCCCCGGAGGTGAGAGCCGGTCACACTCCGCCGCGAGCTCGGCCAGGCGGGCGAGCTGCGCGTCGGTGGCATGCACCGCCATCAGCCGCGCCGCCAGCCCCTCGAGCGCCTCCCGCACCTGGATCAGGTGCGTCATCTCATCGGGCTGCAAGTCGCACACGCGGTAGCCGCGGTTGGCCGAATGCTCCAGCAGCCCGCTGGAAGCGAGATGGCTCATGGCCTCGCGCAGCGGGGTGGGGGTGAAGCCGTACTTTGCGCGAAGGGCCTCCATCCGCAGCCACTGGCCCGGGCGCAGCTCGCCGCTCAGGATCAACTCGATGAGGTGATTCCGGATTTGCTGGCTCAGAGTCGTGGTCTCGAAGCGAGGAGGAGTCATTGCGCCGCCCGCCACGCGCCGTGTTGGCCTGGAGACGGCTGTGAGTGGTTTCCGCGGGTCTCTGAGCATCGCATCGCGGCCTCACAACGGCTCTGCGGCCGCTCTCTCAGTAGTGCCGTCACACGACCATTGTACCAGGAACCGCCGTGGCGGCAAAGCGGGGAACCACGGAACGACGGCCAACGACGAGGCCGACCACGCAATACGCGGAACACGCGGAAGCTACCCACCGGGCAGCGGCAGTCTCAGTGGGGCTCCAGGTTCCCGGGCATCCCCTCGACGAACGCACGGATCTCGTCGCGCACTCGCCGGTAGTATCCCAGCGCTTCTTCCTCCGAGGCGGCGTTCGCGGCCAGTTTCGGCGGATCCTCGAAGGATACGTGCACCCGCTGCACCTTGCCCGGGAACAGCGGGCAGGACTCGTTGGCGTGGTCGCAGACGGTGACCACGGTGTCGAAGTCAATCCCCGCCAGTTCGTCGACATGCTTGGAGCGCTGGCCGGAGATGTCGACGCCGGCCTCCGCCATCACCTGCACGGCGCGGGGGTCGAGCCCGTGCACCTCGATCCCGGCGGAGTGGGCCTCGAAGTCGTTCGCCCGGAGGGCGCGGGCCCACCCCTCGGCCATCTGGCTGCGGCAGGCATTGCCGGTGCACAGGAATAGCACGCGCGGGCGACGCTGCTCCGGCCAGTCGTGCGTCACGGCCGGGCGAATGCGGGGCTCACCGGGCACTGTGGTTGGCATGGGTGTCGGCCTCGGGGTGGGTGAGTTCGGCGCGGCCGGTACGCCGGACACTCCTGTCCGGCAGCATCTGCGGTTCGACACGGGTACCCGGCTGCCCGCCATCGCCCCTACTCCCT
>CAZIWQ010000517.1:0-5453 GCA_964542355.1 uncultured Armatimonadia bacterium | reverse complement strand
GAGACTCGGGTTTTGAGAAGGTGCGCCACGAGTACAGCCTCACGGAAGGCGGTGCGCAAGTCGCGGCAACCAGGAAGGCGCAACTGGCGGTCGCCGGTTCTGGTGTCGTGAAGGCCGCAGAGGCACTGAAGGGCATGGGCGACCTCCACTACATCCGGTTCGCCGCAGCGGCGAAGGTTAGGTACATCGTCCACCGCTCCGGCAAGGCAGTAAGCCGTGAGGAACTGCACCAACTCGCAAACGGTCTGGGATGGAACCTCAGACAAGAGGCCATCGACGACGCGGCTGACTACCTCATCAAGCTCGGACTGGTGGAAGTCGCTCCGAAGTAGCTTCGTCCCGTATTGCCAGCCTGTGTCGTTCGTGAGTGCAGGACCGCCCACGGAGATCGATGGGGGTGATTACCCGTCGCGGCGAGGGCACCGATCGTGACGCCCCGCTCCACGAGACCAGTCGCCTCACGGGCAGAGAGACGACTGCACCTCCACTCGCCGGCCACCAGATGATTGTGTCTTCTCGTGGCGGCGCGACACCCCGCCGCGACGTTGCCTGCACTCCTACGGCTTCTTCGGCTCCGGCCACAGTGCCCCATACAACTCGGGCCTTCGCTGCTTGATGATCGTCTCGCGCAGGTCGTTGTACTCCTTCGGCGTCCGCGTGTCCTGGTACTCCGGCAGATACCCTCCCGGCTTGCGTTCGGTCCATTCGCGTGAGTAACGCCGCGGGCGCTGACGGTCGAGGTCCACCACTGCCGTCACGATCCCGTTGCCCAGATACTCGCTCTGCGCGACCGGGATGCCCGTCGGCTCGACGATGGCACTGCGGTGCTGCGGCTCGCTCGTGCAGTGGGTGCATTCCACCCGCAGGAACTGGGCGTCCATGGCGCGGCTGATGTTGCGCAGGTTGCGGTAGATCGCGTCGGGCCCCCAGTCCTGCGTGAGGTCGAACATGATGTCGGCGCCCTGCACGCCATAGCAGCGATCCAGCTCAACCAGGGCGTTGTCGGCGCAGATGCGCACGCCGATCCGCCCGAAGTCGGTCTCGAGGAGGTTAGCCTCCGTGCCGCGGATCTGCTCGGGATAGGTGGACACACACTTGCGGTAGCGCCCGGCTTCCTGCCCCTCGCGGCCGTACAGAATTGCCTCGTTGACCTCCTGCCGCTCGATGACCCCCGCCACCAGGACGTACATCTTGTGCTGCGCGGCCCTCTCCCGGACGCGGCGCAGGTTCTCGCGGGCGCGGGGTGTTGCCTGCGCGGCCTGCTCCGGCGTGCCGCCGTGGATGGGGATCCACACCATCTCATAGGTGCAGACGATGTCGCTGCCGAGCTCGCCGGCCTGGTCGAGCTTGGCCAGCATGTCATCAATGCCGACATGGTTCTCGATGCAGGTGATGCGGATCTGGCGCTTGGCCCACCCGCGCGGTGCGAGGGGCGTGACGGGCGCGATCAGGAGCTTGAACCCGGGGTAGTCCTGGCTGATCGGCCCGCGCCCGGGCCCGGACAACTCCTGCCGCGGGATCACCGCGGTGGCGACGGAGCCCTTGCGCGGGGTGTAGGCGATGGGCATGCCCTCGCGGTTGACGATGTAGGAGCGGCCGATGGCGCAGCCGCGATAGGTCGGCATGAAGTTGGTGATCCAGCCGGGCTCGGCGCGGGAGTAGCGGCTGCAGGCGATGAACACCCCGTAGTCGGAGGCGCGGCCCTGGCTGGGATAGTCCTGCAGCCACTCGTCCTCCATCGGCTCGCGCTCCTGGCTCCAGAAGATCATACGCGCGCCCTTGGTCGTGTAGACATGGTCGATGTCGGCGAAGAATCGGTCGCTGCCGATGCGCATGGCGATGGGGCCGAAGTCGGTGGGAAAGACCGGGAGGTCGTCGCCCAGGTCCATCGTCTCATCCGGCAGCTTGTGGGACTTGCGGTACCTGCCGACAAGCTCGCCGTCGCGGCTGCACAGGAACGAGGTCACGTAGGTCTTGCCGTCCGCGCGCTCGCGGAGGTTGCCGATGACATACATGTGGTGCTCTTTGGCCTTGGCGGCGAGGGCGGTGCTGATCGGGCCGGGGATGGCCTCCCCGTCCGTCTTGACACATTCCATCGGCAGGCAGACGATGTCGGAGCCGGCCGCCGCCGCTTCATCCAGGCGGTCCAGCACGAACTCGAGGGACCGCCCTTCCGCGGTGCCATCTGCCGGAGTGCCCAGCGGCAAGGTCACGACGCTGGCGCGGACGCGCGCGAAGCGGCGCTTGCGGGCCTCCTCGGCGAGCCGCTGCCCGCCCCCCGCCGGCCCGGTGATTGCCACATCATCCACGACGATATCCGCCTCCGCCCGGGGGCTGGTGCTCACGGCTACAATCAGCCCGGTGATGAAGCCCTCGTCGGCATCCTTGTTCCCGCGCCGGCACCAGTTCTTCATCTCCTCATGGAGGTTCGTGACGGTGACCTGCTGCCAGTCGGGCGCGGGACGGACGCCCGGCCCGTGGTAGATGAACCCGAAGGGACCGATGGCGACCTTGATGCTGACCGGCACGTTCGTCTTGACCCAGAACGATGCTTCCTGCATCTCGGGGATGATCGGCACGGGCCTGGGGAAACTGATGGTGTAGTACGTAAGCTTCGCGGGTGTCGCATCACCATAGCGCAGCTTCAGGTGGAGGCCGGCGCCGGCGCGGCCGACGTTGGCCTCGGCGGCGTTCGCGAGCACCTGCGGCTCATCGCCATAGGTCCTGGGCAACGGGTCCTGCCAGCCCTCGAACCCCACGCCGGCCAGCTCCTCGGCCATGCCCCTCACCGGGAATAGCACAACTGCAGCGAGCACGAGACGCCACATGGCTTCCAGCCTCCCTGGCGGCTCTGCCGGCCGGGGCTTACCGGGGTGCTTGCACGATGAAGGTGAACGTCCCACTCTCGGAGACCGCGTCCGGCATCCCGGGCACACCCTCGCGGACGAGTACGGTCACCTCACCGGGCTCCGTGAAGCTCACCCGGTAGTGCTGGGTGCCGCCCGCTCCGGCCGCTTGATCAGGATTGGGATCGGGAACGTAGTTGTCGCTGACCAGCTTGATGCGGTTCTCCGGCTTCCACGAGCACTCCCAGCGATAGGCAGTTGTCTCATTGGCTCGAAGAACGATCTCGGGCATCTGGCTCATCTTCACGCTGAAGGTTCCGCCGAAGTCGTCGGCTCCCAGAACCTCGCTCTCGTGCAGCTCGCGAGGTTCTGAGGTGGCCCTCTCGGTTCCGCCCCCCACATCGATCTTGTCTTGCTGCGCAGCCTCGCCGCCTTCGTCCGCGTTCTCGGCTTCCGCATTCTCGTCGACTGCCGAGTCTGCGTCGTTCGTCGCCTGCTCCTGGTTGGGGGGCGGCTCCGGCATGTTCGGCGGAGGCTCCGGCGCCGGCCGGGGGCCACAGCCCCACAGGGCGATTGCCAGGACTGCGACAGCAGCCAAGCACAGTCGCATCTTCGAACTCTCCCTTGAACACTACAGGGTCCGCACACCCGACCGGCTCGCCGGTGCGGGCATCAGCTTCACGATGGACGCGGCATCAGTTCGCCGGGTACCACAGGAACGAGCCGTCCTGCGGCGGGGCGTTATCGTTGATGAACTTGGCGTGCCCGTCGCAGAAGACGTCATTGTAGCCGCGCTGCAGGTGGATGCCCGGGCGCCAGATCCAGCTACCGGCCGCGTTGCGGCTGGCGCCGGTGCCTGCCCCCCACGGATAGGTCACGTCGCTGCCGGCCCCATTGACCGACATCGTGTACGCGCCGCGCAGATTGGGGTAGATCCCCGTCGCGCTGGCCTCCGCGAGCAGCACCGTGTTGGCAGGTCGCGGGATGCCTGCGAGCGTACACGAATGGACGCCCGTCCCGCTGAAGTTGGTCCACCCGCAGATCCAGGCGTTGATCATGTGGCAGCGTGTGTTGCTGCGCTCCGCGCTCGGGCAGATGAACATCTGGTCGTTCTTGGTGTAGGGCGCGATCGCGTCGTCCCACGTCTTGTAGATGGCAGACGAGTTGGCACCGTCAAGACAGGTGGGGTAGGCCTCGTCATAGTCCTGGGAGTACATCTGCATTGCCAGCCCGAGCTGCTTGGTGTTGCTCAAGCACGCCGTCTGGCGGGCCTTCTCGCGGGCCCGGGCGAAGACGGGAAAGAGAATGGCAGCCAGAATCGCGATGATGGCGATGACCACGAGCAGCTCGATGAGCGTGAACCCTCGGCGACCGGTATGCATCACATACACCTCCAGGCGATCGGGACACCACAATGCCGCGTGCAACCCACAACGAGGCTTCGCGGCCGATGTCATCCTGAGGAGCGAATGCGGCCTCGCGGAAGCCGTAGCGACGAAGGATCTCGTCGCGACTACGGGCGGCTTCCCGTGTAGCTGATCCTTCGCCAGAAGACCGCTGCGCGGTCTGGGCTCAGGATGACAGCCGCACAGAACGGCGCGTACAGGAGCGGCGTCAGCGCGCCGGCAGCCACGGCGCCGGTCCGGCCACTTCGCCATCCGGCGGGCAACACCTGCCGACTCAGCGCCGGGCGTGCCCCCGGATCTCCTCGGCCGACAAAGGGCGGTCGTAGATCCGGACCTCGTCCAGTAACCCCTGGAAGAACGCCGACGGGTGTCCGGTCGAGTAGCTGCCGATGCTCATGTCGCTATGCGAGGGGCAGATCGGGCCGTTGCGGGCGAAGGTCCCTTGCGGCTCACCGTCGACGTAGAGCCGCATTGTCTGGTTGTCGTACGTGGCGGCCAGGTGCGTCCACTTGTCCAGCGCGAGCGGGGTCGGGCCGACGAGTAGGTGGCTGAACGCCGTCACGGGGATCTGCCAGGCCGGCTTGCCCCCAATCAGGCCAAGACGGTAGCCGGAGGTCGCGGCGCCGATGCTGTTGACCATCCAGCGGTCCGACTGGTCGGCCACCTCCGGCCGGCACCATAGCTCGATGGTGATCCCGGTGGCGGGCCAGAGCAGGTCATGGGCCGGCACCAACAGCGAGCCGCCGCGGCAGCGGCACCCCTTGCCGACCACGCCCTCCCCGGCCTCAAACAACTGCTTCAGGCCATCGAAGCCGCAACCGGAGCTGTCGCGGGCCCAGGCGGCATCGGTCTCCTCGAAGCTCCACGCGGCGACGAGGTTGTCCACCACCCGGCGCGGGCGCGTCGCCGAGTCCCGCAGGGCCGCCCGACGCATGCGGTAGATGGCGTCCGGGGTCTCCAGGCCAACATCCTCCGGGGTGATGTCCTGGCACGGGGCAGGATCCTTGCCGAACACCCGCTTGATCGCGTCCACGAAGCCGAAGCCGAAGCCCGCGCACGGCTCGATGTAGTGGCCTTCGCCGAACTCGTTCCAGTTGTCCAGCAGGACGACCCGGCGGTCGATGCGACCGGCCGGGGCGGCGTCGGCGATCTGCTTCGCAGCACGGCACGCCTCCTCGAACGCCGCGACCGTCACGTCCGT
>CAZIWQ010000516.1:4732-5461 GCA_964542355.1 uncultured Armatimonadia bacterium | reverse complement strand
CGTTGGTAGCCACCACCTGGCGCAGATGAGCCATCCGGCTGGCGGCCACTTCGGGCGCGATGATGTCGGCCAGATTGGCGCCGACGAGGTGTGCCAGGTCGATGCCGAAGCTGCGGGCCGCCGCCTCGTTCGCCGCCGCGATCGTGCCATCCGCCTCCAGCAGGAGTGTGATCTGGTGTGTCGCGTTGAGCAGGGCCCATGCCGCGCGTTGGCTCGCCGCCAGCCGCTCCTCGGCGCGCTTGCGGTCCGTGATGTCACTGAAGACCACGATTCCCGCGGTGATCTCGCCCTGGCGGTTGCGCACGGGCCCGGCGTTGGCGGAGACGACGCGGCTCTCGCCGTCGTCGCGGCGGATGACGGCTTCGACGTCCCGGGACACAACGCCCTCGAGGACCGCGCGCGACAGCGGCAACTGTGCGGGGGGAAAGGGAGTGACACCGTCCGGGAGGTACGTCTGCCAGTTCGCGGCGTGTTGAGCGAAGTGGATCCCGATCAGGGGCACTCCCGTCTCGCCCCGGATCCCGAGGGCCGCGGGGTTGGCGATCTCGACCCTGGTGTCCGGAGCCGTGGCGACGATGATACCGGCAGGCGATTGCCCGACGGCGGCGGCGAGCAAGGCCCGCGTCCGGTCCAGCTCCTCCTCCACCCGCTTGCGCTCGGACAGGTTCAGCACGATCCCGCGCAGACCGGCCGGCTTGCCATCACGGAGGATCGGCGAGGTGTAGGCGA
>CAZIWQ010000516.1:306-4722 GCA_964542355.1 uncultured Armatimonadia bacterium | reverse complement strand
GTGCCGTCCCTGCGGACAGCACGGAACTCGATGCCGCGGCTCGCGTCGCCCCGCAGCATGGCAGCGAATGCCCTCCGGGTCGCCGGCACGTCCTCCGGCGCCACGACCTCCCACACCGACAGGCCCCCGGTGAGCTCCTCCGCCCGGTAGCCGAACTCCTGGTACCCCTCCCGACTGGCGAAGGTGACGAAGCCGGCGGTGTCACATTCGAAGACGGTCTGGGGGAGCAGGTCGCTCAGCTCGCGGAACCGGAGCTCCGAGGCCCGCAGCGCCGCCTCCGCCCGCTTGCGGTCGGTTACATCGCGGACCATCGCAATGACGCTGTCGGGGCCCGCAGCCACGACCCGCGCCTCCTGGTCGCGCACCTCGCCGCCCAGCTCGATCCGGTACTCGAAGGACTCCACCTTCCCGGTGCGCATCGCCTCCGCGATCGCCGCCATCGTTCCCTCGGCGATGTCGGGGGGCATGACCTGTGCGATGGAGACCCCCAGGAACCGCGCGGGGGGCACCGCCAGCACCGACGGGGCCGGTGCGGTGTAGTCGAGGAACACACCATCGGCACTCAATCGGAAGATGATGTCGGGGATCGCCTGTACCAGGGCTCGGTTGCGCGCCTCACTATCGATCAGCGCCTGCTCGGCCCGCCGGCGCTCGGTGATGTCGGCCACGACGGCGATGAGGCTGGCGAGGTGTCCCTGGCTGTCGAAGATGGGTACCACGTTGATCTCGCCGAGGAACGTGGAGCCGTCGCGACGCTCCATCGCGCATTCGACGGCGCACGGCCGCTGGGTCATCGTGGCTGTCTCGGCGGCGGCGGCGACGGCGGGCCGGTCGGTAGCGGTGACCAGGCAGGTGAGCGGCCGGCCGCTCAGGTCGGCAGCGCTCTCGTACCCGTGCACCCGCACCATCGTTGCATTCGGGGCGACGATGGTGTGGTCGGAGCCGATCAGGGCGATGCCGTCCGGGGAGAACTCCACGAAGGCCCGGAAGCGCTCGCTGACCTCATTGAGCGCGCGCTCCGCCTCCCGGGTGGCAGTGACGTCGAGTGCCGTAACAACAACCCCGGACTCCGTGTCCGGCAGGTCGATGCCTGCCGCGGTCAGGACGATGTCAACCATCGCCCCGTCCTTGCGCCGCCAGCGGGTCTGGACGGTGCCGACCTTCCCCTCCCTGACCGGCAGGTACAGGGCACCGGCGCGCTCGTACTCGTCCTCGTCGATGTACAGGAACCGCGAGCTCCTGCCGACGAGCTCCTCGCGCGAATAGCCCGTGATTGCGCATGTGCGCTCATTGGTTGAGCGCAACACCCGATCGACGACTACCATGATCCCCGCCGGGGCGGCGCGCACAACACTCTCCAGCTCGGCCTCCCGGGCCCGCATCGCCTCGTCGGCCTCGCGCCGCTCGGTGATGTCGCGGGCCACAGCGTAGATGAGGTACCCGACCGAGGTCGAGTTCCACTCCAGCCAACGGTACGATCCGTCGCGGCAGCGGTATCGGTTCACGAAGCCCATCGCCGGCTGCTGGTTGGCGAGCGCCTGGGTGGCGGCCACCGTGGCAGCCACGTCGTCGGGGTGCACCAGCTCCAGGTACGAGCGGCCCTCCAGCTCCTCCCGGGCCCACCCCAGCGTGCGCGTCCACTGGGGACTCACCTGCCGCAGATAGCCATCCGTGTCGGCGATGCACAGCAGGTCGAGGGTGAGGCCGAAGAAGCGGTCCAGCTCTGCGGTCTGGTCCTTCAGCCGCGTCTGTGTCTCCGCACAGTCGGTGACATCACGCAGCACGCCGGCCAGCTCGACGAGCTTGCCGCCCTCGCAGATCGCCCGGTCGACCGCCTCGAAGTGCACCACTCTGCCGCGCCGGTCAACGATGCGGAAACGGTAGGTCTCGCTGCCGCCTTCCCCGCGAGGGGCGGTCAAGGTTGCCCGCAGCCGGGGGCCGTCGTCGGGGTGTACGAGCTCGAAGAGACTCCTACCGATGAGTTGGTCGGGAGGGCCGAGGTACTGCTCGATCTGGGGGCTGATATCGACCAGCGTGCCCTCGGGGTCGGTGGAGTACAGGACACTGCCGGTGACCTCGAGCAGCGCGCGGCTCTCTTGCGTCAGCCGCCGGGTCGCCGCGGGGGAGCAGTGGGGCGCCTGCCGGCACAACCCGTCGATCCATGCGACGCGGCCCTGCTCGTCGCGGGCGAGCTGGACGCTGAGCGCCACGTCGACCGCGACGCCGTCCGCGCCCCGCAGCGCGAAGGCTGCGCGCGTCGCCTGGCCGACACGCTCCGCCTCCTCACGCAGCGCGTGCCACGCGGCCGCGTCGGCGCACAGGGCCGCCATCGGGGTGCCGATGAGCCGATCGACACCGTCGTGGCCGAGCATCGTTGCCAGGGCCGCATTGGCGTGCAGGAGGCGCCCGTCAGGCCCCGCCTCGACTCGCAGCTCCCCGACACTAAGCGCCTCAAGCAGAGCGCGCTGTGGTTCGCATCCCTTCATGCCAGACGCTCCTGCCCCCCTGAACGCTCAACCGCCTGCGCGCACCGAGGGGGACACCCGCCAGTGCTCGGGTCTCAGGCCCACGAACGGCCGCGGGGGCAAGCAGTGAGGCCTGCCCGCAGCAAGCCGACCGCGCCGCTGGAGAATTATGATACCGTCTGACGGCTGAATCCGCAACCCGCAGCCCCCCCGCGATGGCAGGGCAAGCCATGCTCGGCGCCGAAGGTGCCAGTCACCGGGGACTTCCCGCGCCGGACCGATGCCAGACACTCGAGAGGTGATCTGCAATGACACGGCACAGCCGACTGATCGGCATCTCGTTGGCACTCGTCACGTTGGGGGCCGTTACGGCATACCCCGCCACGCTCGCGGTTGTCGACGGCAACCTCACGCTCGAGCTGTCGGCCGCAGGCCGCGTGACGGACCTGAGTATCGGCGCGACAGCACTGCCGCTGCGCGGCACCGGCGGCTTTGCGCTGGCGGACTTTGCCCACCAGCCCAGCCCTGCAAACCTCGTGCCCAACAGCGGGTTTGAGGAAGGGACGAGCGGCTGGCGGCTGTTGGCCGGGCAAACGCTCGATACGAAGGTGGCGCATCAGGGCCGGGCTGCGGCCCGACTCGAGGTCACCGGCCCGGCGCCGGGATCGTCCAACCTCGAGGTCGTGGTTCCGGTCAAGCCGGGCACGCGCTACCGCGTCGGGATGTGGCTCCGCCGTCAGAACGCTGGAGTCTGCGGGGCCTACGCCTCCGAGCGCGATGACAAGAACAAGCTCACCGGGAAGCGGTCGCAGGTGGGCGTGGCCATCCCCCGCCAGGACAGCGTCTGGCTGCCGCTCGCATGGGAAGTCACGACCGAGCCCCAGACGACACGGCTCTCACTGCGCGCCGACATCTATCATTCCACCGGCACACTATGGCTGGACGACTTCTTCATCCACGAGCTGAAGGACACCGTGTTCGATCCGGTGGCGGGCACGATCGCGGAGGACGGGGGACAGGTGAGCTTCCGTGGGGCGCTCCCCGCGCGCGGGCTGGAGTTGGCCGCTACGCTGAAGGCGGACGCCGAGTGCCTCCGGGTCGATGGTGTCGTGCGCGACACCACCGGGGAGGACCGCGCGGTGGGGGTGCGCTTCGCGCTCCCGCTGGATCTGGCAGGCTGGACCTGGCATGCCGACCCGGAGGAGCGCCAGACGATCGCGGCCGGGCCGCCGTACCGCTACACATACCGCTGCGTCTCCGGGATCGGCGAGTGCTCGATCTACCCCTGGGCGGCCGTGAGTGGCCCCGCCGCAGGCCTGAGCCTTGCGCTGCCACTGTCACCCGGGCCGCGCGTGTTCGTCCTCCAGCACGACCAGAGCGTGCCGGCGACCTCTGTCACGTTCTACGCGGGCCTGGCCGCTGACGCCGGCAACAACCCCTCGCAGGCGCCGTTCTCGTTTGTGATCTACCCACACGATCCGTCCTGGGGGATGCGCTCGACGATGGAGCGCTACTACCGGTTGTTCCCGCACAGCTTCACGAAGCGACCGGTCTACGAAGGCTACCTCAACTACGCGGACTATGAGCGCTTCGACCCCCGGACCCATCGCCTCGCGGTGGGACGCGACAGCGTCGAGGACGCCAGTGACTGGGGCGAGGGCTATCGCTTCCTGTGGCACATGCACGGCTGCTATGACTTCCGGCAGGTGCCCTATGATGACCCCCGGCGGCCGTCCGATGAGACTGTGCGCCGGCTGCTGGGTGAGATGGCCGCGGCGGAGCAGACCACTGCCCGGTCCTATACCCCGACCGCGGAGACGCTCAAGAAGATCGTGTACGGGCCCGCCGGCCAGATCAGCTACATTGGCGACACCCGCTACTGGCGGCCGCACGAAGGCTACAACCACACGGACAAGGCCGGGTGGGGGCTCAACTTCCGCGTCCACGAAGA
>CAZIWQ010000516.1:0-260 GCA_964542355.1 uncultured Armatimonadia bacterium | reverse complement strand
CGACATGTCGCGCCAGAAGGCCGAGGCCTACTCCCAGACCCCCCACCGACCGTGGGATAGCACGTTCACCGCAGATGCCATTGAGGGGTACATGGCCAACACGTCCGGCATCGACTACCGTCGTGAGCACTTCAAGACCACGGTGCCCCCCCTCACCTTCGGCTATGAGAACCTCAAGCCCGCCATCGTCAACACCATCTGGGACTTCCAGCACAAGGCCTGGCAGCCGATCACTGACAAGTACCAGATCGTGACCTATG
>CAZIWQ010000515.1:0-5472 GCA_964542355.1 uncultured Armatimonadia bacterium | reverse complement strand
CCATCATCCGCAGCATGACCCACGGCATCAACTCCCATGAGACGGCCGCCTACATCGTGCAGACGGGCCGCAAGCCCGGTGGGGGCATGGTCTATCCCTCCGTCGGTGCGGTCGTGTCGCTGTTCAAGGGAGTGGATCACGGCTATAGCAAGATGATCCCCCCGTACATCGTGCTGACCCAGGCACAGGGGCGGTTCTCCGAGGCGGGCTTCCTGGGCTCTCGCTACAAGCCGTTCGCCACCGGTGGCGACCCGAACCAGAAGCGCTTCGCGGTGGAGGGGGTCGTGGCCGAGGGGATCTCCGACGAGCGGCAGCGCAACCGCCGCGAGCTGCTGCACAACCTCGACGCGCTGGGGAAGGTGCTGCCACCGAACCCGAGCTTCGAGCGGCTGGACCGTGCCGAGCAGAAGGCCTACGACCTGATCCTGGGCGATGCGGGGAAGGTCTTCGACCTGTCGACCGAAAAGGACGAGGTGCGCGACCGCTATGGCCGCAGCACCTTCGGCCAGAGCTGCCTGATGGCACGGCGACTGGTCGAGCTGGGAGTGCCCTACATCACCATCAACTACCAGGGATGGGACACTCACAAGCAGCACTTCGAGGCCATGCGGCGCAAGCTCCCGGAGATGGATAAGGGGTTCTCAACGCTGCTGCAGGAGCTGTCCGCGAGTGGCTTGCTCGACAGCACGATCATCTGGTGGAGCGGCGAGTTCGGGCGCACTCCCCGGGTGTCGTGGGAGGCCCCGTGGAATGGCGGCCGCAGTCACTACGGGAAGTGCTTCTGCGCTGTGCTTGCCGGCGGCGGGTTCAAGGGCGGGCGCGTCGTCGGGGCCTCGGATGCCCGGGGCGAGGAGCCGGCCGAGCGTCCCGTCTCCCCGCAAGACCTCATTGGCAGCATGTACGAGCTGCTGGGGATCGACACCGAGGCCCGGCTGCCCCATCCCCAGAACGCGGTCGTGCAGGTCATGCCGGCCGCCGAGAAGGGGCAGGGCCAGGGCCGCCTCCGAGAGATCATGTAGCCGACCGGACGAGGAGAGCGGCCGGCCGGAAGCGGCCTTCTCGGCCGGGGCTCTAGACCCCAGAACGTGGAGCGTGGCTATGAGACTGTCTGGCTGGCTACTCGTCGCGGCCGTCGCAGGGCTGTCGGCAGGAGCGTGGGGCGCACCGACGGGGCGCGAGTCCTACATCGGGTACGTCTACCCCGCCGGTGGGCAGCACGGAACCGTCGTCGACGTCACGGTCGGCGGCCGCGGACTGCGGGGCGTCAACAGCGCCATCGTCTCCGGCGACGGCGTGCGCGCCGTGGTCGTCGACTATGGCGGCCCGCTGGGCAACAAGCAAGTGGGGGACATCGGCGCCCACCTACGCGTCCTGATGCGACAGCGGATCGAGGAGATGTCCGGCAAGCGTGGTACGCCGCCCCCGGCGGCCGCGCCGAAGCCCCCGGCGCCGGTGGTGACGAGCCCTGCGGCGCCGGCGGCGACGAGCCCTGCGGCGCCGGCCGCCACGAAGCCCCCGGCGCCCGACGAGGAGTTGCCGCCCCTGCCCGACCATCCGTGGGTCCGGAACCTGGATAAGATGAGCCTCAAAGAGCTCGACGTCCTGCGCGCCAGGTTGACGGACCGCAAGCGGCAGCCCAACGCGCAGATCGCCGAGATGGTGATCGTGCGGATCACGCTCGATCCGGGAGCGACACCGGGCGACCGGGAGCTGCGCCTGTGTGGCTCCGCCGGCCTGACCAACCCCCTGTGCTTCCAGGTCGGCGGGCTGCCCGAAACCCGCGAACAGGAGCCCAACGAGAAGCTGCTCGCCATCACCACCGTGGCGGAGCCACCGCTGCTCCTCAACGGCCAAATCATGCCGGGCGATGTCGACCGCTTTCGCCTGCGGGCGCGCCAGGGCCAGAAGCTGGTGCTGACGGCGCAGGCGCGCCACCTGATCCCCTACCTGGCCGATGCCGTCCCCGGTTGGTTCCAGGCAGTGCTCTCCCTCACCGACGCGACCGGCAAGGAAGTGGCCTTCGCCGACGATTACCGGTTCGACCCCGATCCCGTCCTGCTTTACCAAGTGCCGCAGGATGGCGAGTATGTCCTCGAGATCCGCGACTCCATCTACCGCGGCCGGGATGACTTCGTCTATCGCCTCACCGTGGGCGAGCAGCCGTTCATCACCCGCTTCTATCCGCTGGGCGGGAGGGAGGGTGTGGCGACGACCGTCGCGCTCGCCGGCTGGAACCTCCCGACGCCGCAGGTGCAACTCGACACCGCACCCGGCGCCGGCGCCACCCGCCAGACGACCTGGCTGTGGGACCAGTGGCTCTCCAACCGGATCTCCTACGCGGTCGACACGCTGCCGGAGTGCGAAGAGTCCGAGCCCAACGATACCCCCCAGAACGCCCAGCGGCTCAGCTTGCCGCAGGTCGTCAACGGCCGCATCGCGCGGCCCGGCGACGTCGACGTGTTCCGGCTGGAGGGTCGCGCCGGCGATACTGTCGTGGCGGAAGTGAATGCCCGCCGCCTCGGATCGCCGCTGGACTCGCTCTTGCGCCTGGCCGACGCGACCGGGCGCACACTGGCATGGAACGACGACCACGAGGACAAGGCGACGGGCCTGCTCACCCATCACGCCGATTCGTATCTGAGCGTTCGGCTACCGGCGGACGGCGTCTACACCGTGCAACTGACCGAGGCCCAGCACCACGGGGGGGAGGAGTACAGCTATCGGCTGCGGCTCGGGCCGCGGCGGCCCGACTTCGCCCTCCGCGCGACCCCCTCCGGCCTCGCACTGCCCACCGGCATCACACTCCCGATCGCGGTGTACGCGCTACGGCAGGACGGCTTCGACGGGGATATTGAGCTCAGCCTGAAAGACGCCCCCATCGGGTTCCGGTTGGGTGGCGGGCGCATCCCCGCGGGCCGCGAGAGCGTCCGTGTCACCCTGACGTCACCCGCCGATCCGCTCGAGCGGCCGGTCGTCCTGAAGCTGGAGGGACGGGCCGTCGTCGCCGGGCAGACGATCACCCGCCCGGTGGTCGCCGCCGAGGACCTGATGCAGGCTTTCGCGTATCGACACCTCGTGCCCTCCCGCGAGCTGCTCGTGACCGTGAACGGCCGGCGACGCGTGGCCTCAAGCGCCCAGCTCGCCGACCCCAAACCGGTGCGGATCCCGGCGGGAGGGTCGGCGCTCGTGCCACTGCGGATCGCCACACCCCGACCCCAGGCCCTGCAGATTCTCAAGGTGGAGCTCAGCGACCCGCCGCGCGGCGTGTCGCTCCAGAGTGTCGCGCCGGTGCCCGGCGGGTTGACGCTCGTACTGAAGGCCGAGGCCGGCGTGAAGGTCGGGTACGCCGACAACCTGATTGCCGAGGCCTTCATCGAGTGGGAGGACAAGCCCGCGGACGGCAAGCCGGGGAGGGGCAAACAGCGCTTGCCGCTCGGCGTGCTGCCGGCCATCTCGTTCGAGATCGTGCCGGGGCATTAGCAACACCAACGGCGCCTCACCCCCCGCCCCCCTCTCCGTGCCGGAGAGGGGGTGTCTGTGAGTGAGTCCCGGGAGAGAGAACCGACATGCTGATACGCGCTCTGCTGCTCGTTGCCGTGCTGGGCGCCACGTGCGCCGGAGCCGATGACGCCACCCCGAACAGGCCGAACCTCAAGGTCCTCAAGCACGGGGACAGCGTGTTCATCCGCACTGCGTTCGCCCCCGAACAGGACCTGCTCGTCCGTCTCGGCAAGGGCACCAACCGCCAGATCAACTACAGCAGCGCCTTCCTCCTCCCTGCCGCGGCAGACATGTCCCTCCCCGCGCTGAGCAACGCCCGCCTGATCCACGGCAACGGCGATGACGCCACCCCCTGGAACCTCAACGGGACCTACATCGGCGCGAACCACGGGTGCTCGGACGTGCGCGAGCTGACCAGTGCCGGCCACGGGAAGACGGCGGCCGACCTCGGCAGCCGCTGGGAGGACAGCGCGGGCACGAGCTTCTACCTCATCAAGGTCGTCGACGCGACGCGGCTGTGGTTCTTGTCCGCCAACCAGGGCAAGGGCGACATCTGGAAGTTCCGGACATCGATCGCGGGCACCAGCCTCAAGCCGGCGGCGACCGGTGCCCCGCTCAGCTTCACTGACAACAAGATGGCGCAGCTTACCCCCGCCTGTCGCATCAAGACCCAGCAGTTCCTGGTCGACGGCACGACCGAGCTCGCTGACGATCAGCCGGTTACATGCAGCAGCTTCGACGTGGTCGAGGAGTATGACGTCATCAACCCCGCTTCACTCCTGCAAGACATCATCGACCACCCCGGAGTCGAGCGCAGCTTCGTTGCCGACCACCTCGCCGGCGTCGTCTCCAATCGCATCATCTACCGGTTCGAGCCTGGGGGCGCGAATGTCATCTACTACACCGCACGGGCGCTGCAGGACTTCGACATCGGGTACATGGGCTTCATCCAGTCGGCCCGGCTGACCAGGGGCGACTTCGCGACCCACCGCTACTACATCCCCAAGACGGTGCCTTTCACCCAGGACGGCATCGCGCTCGATTTCCGGGCGGGCCAGGACTACACCACGCCGCCTCGCTCACCACTGATCTTCTCTGCAGCGAAGCAGAACGTCGCGGACCCCGCGAACCTGCCCGAGCGCTTCATCCAACTGCTGGGCCGCACGGCGGGCGACCAGACGGTGGAGGAGGTCGGGTACGCCCTGGGGTACTCCCTGATCTACGGGCTGACCCAGCCCGCGGAGCGGGCCAAGAACGCCAATCAGGCGCTGATGCTGTATGTCTCCGCGAAATCCTACCCGACCGCGGTTGACGCCAAGAGGGGGCGCCCGATCCCCGCCGGCACACAGTTTGAGTGTGTCGCATACCGGCAGTACTTCCGTCCCGCGGCGCACCAGAACGCGACCTGTCTCTACTGGCACCGTGAGAACACCGATACTGTCGTCTACGCTGACTACCACCAGTCGGTCGAGCGGGATACGCTCGTCCTCCCGCCGGAGCTGACCGGCAAGTCCCTCACGATTGTCGAGAAGACCCCCTCGCTGACGGTGCATACCACGGGAGCAGTGCCGGCGGGAGGTGTGGTGGTGTCAGTGAGTGACGGCTACGGGTACGTCGTCCTGCGGGTGCGGTGAGGCAGGGGCGTGCGAACGGCTGGCAATGGGCATTGGGCACTCGGCATTGGGCGCGACGGACGGTACCAGGCGGCGGGTGGCGCGAGGCCGGAGCACGGGCGGGAGAGCCTGTCGCAGAAGCCGTCCTGGCGCGGCTTCCAGCCGCGCCGGCACCATATGCCCAGTGGCCCCTCGTAGGAGCGGCTTCCAGCCGCGATGGGTGTGGCGACCCGCGCGTGGTCAGTCGCGGCGCAGTGGGAGCGGATTGTCACGGCTGCGACGGTTCTGTCTTCCACCATGCGAGGTCGCGACGAGAGTCCACCTCTCCCCCGCCCGCTCGGTTGCGGGGAGCGGGGTG
>CAZIWQ010000514.1:0-5475 GCA_964542355.1 uncultured Armatimonadia bacterium | reverse complement strand
TCGGGCTTCATCACGACGGCCATCTGGGCTGCCTCAAGCCCGTCGTGGGGGTAGCCCACGACCTCGATCTCTTCCAGCGTGGAGATCATGGCGCGTACGCTCTCAGCGGCGCCAGGCGATACCTCCGTCAGCAGAATGCGGATCATGACTGATGATCTGGCTCCCGGAAGAGACCCCTGCCCCCATCCCGCGGGGCTCCGACTACTCGCGCCGCATGGTGCGAGATGCGCTTAGCTCGACCGTCGAGGCCCCCGACGTGTGAGTCAGGCGCGCGAACAGGCTGCCGGTCAGCATGTGGTGCTCGTAACTGAGTGCCACCCGGACCTCGCTGTTCGCGGGTGCGACATTCTGCCCGTCCCGATCCTCCAGGGTGACCCAACTGCCGGTCCCGGGGGCACCGGTCCGGTACGAGCTGACGATCTGGAGGTCGTCGGCGTGGAGTGCGGCGGCGAATCGTCGGACGGTGGTCGCGATCTCGGAGGTGGTGGCCCCCACGGCCGCGGCACGGACCCCCTCGCGACTGCCGTTGCCCAGGAGCATCATGTCACCGAACAGGGCCCCCATCTCGAGGCAGCCCACCACCAGGGCGACGAAGATCGGTACCACCAATGCTAACTCGACCAGCACGACCCCCGCGCGGCGACGAGGCACCCCCTGACGGGGACGCGCGCGTCGGTGCATCACGGCGCTAACTCGGACACTCACTCTTCTCATTGCCCCCACCCGACGGGTCGTAGCAAGCAGGCGACGACGCCGGCGGCGATTGGTAGTGCGTAGGGAATGCGCAACCCCTGGCCATCCCCACCCAGCGAGAGTGCTTGGCGGGTCCCCAGCCGGCAGGCGATCCAGGCGCTGCAGCGCCGCACCGTGGCCCCGAGCTGGCCGTGACGGATGGCGATGATCAGGGCCATGACCCCCCCTACGAGCACGGCGATGACCAGGCTGGCGAGTACGAACTGCGCACCACACAGGGCGCCGATGGCCGCGAGGAGCTTGATGTCACCGCCGCCCATGCACCGGCCGCAACCGCTGCTGATGACCCACAGCGCCAGCGCGATGCCGATGCCCCCCAGCGCCGAGACGAGCCCCGTCAGCCCGTGCGTCGCGACGCCCCAGATGATCCCGATACCGAGGGCGGGGATCGTCATGGCATTGCGGACCTTGCCATAGCGCAGATCGGTGTAGGCGGCACCAGCGACCAGGCAGAGGGCGAGCGCCCCCGGAACCACTTCTGGCGTCACGGCATTCCCTCCCCGAGGGGGTTAGTTCGTTCCCTGAAGCGCGCCATTGGCCCGATCGGCGTAGCCGGCAGTGAGGCCGCCCAGCGCCTGGTATGCGGCGAAGCTCGCGATACTCACGAGCAGTGCCAGCAGCGCTGTCTCGACGGTGACCTCGCCACTCTCATCTCTGAGCATTGCGATCAGGTAGTCCACGTTGCGCGCTCCTGGTATGGCAAGCGTGGGGGTCGACGCATGCCGACCCCCACGCCATGTACTGTGCTGGGCTGACCTGCTTGACGGACCGGCCGGAACCCTGCCTGCGAGCGCGTGAGCTGCCTGCAGCGGGCCCGCGTTGGCCTGGCGACCACGCCGGAGACCCGGCGCCTGGCTGGTCAGTCGTCCGCGCTGGGCTCACCCTGGTCCCGAGAGAGCACACTCAATGACGGTGCAGGTCTCAGGCAGGTCTCCCGGCGCGAGGCGCAACGGGGCGTGACGGGCGTCCTGGCCCGGTCCTGAGGACGGCCCGGGCACCCATGACCTACGCGCCACTGATGGTGTTGTTGACCTCGTCGACCTTGGAGCTTACGCTCCCGCCGAGACTCTGCCACGCAGTGATGCCGACGATGACGATCAGCACGAGCAGCAGGGCGTACTCTACGGTGGTCAGTCCATCCTCATCGTTCCAGAGACTGCGGAAAGCTGCGAACATTCGCGTCCACCTCCTGTGGATTATCTGGCTTGCGGGATGAAGCCAGGGAACGGCGTCAAGTAGGGTATCGGCGTTCCGCGACCCCGGCTTGAGTGGCCCGCGGAAGTGGCGCTGTAACGAATGGGTAACCCGCCGGCAGGGGCACCCGCACGGCGTCCTGGATGAGCGGCCGAAGAGCCGTTCTGAGGCCGCGACGCCACACCGGAATGGCTCTAGAGACCCGGCGGGAGAGGCCACTGCCGGCCGGGTCTCTAGCGGCGAGATGGCTGCGAGTGGCTTCTGCGGGCCTCTGAGCGTAGCGACGCGGCCTCAGAACGACCCTTCGGCCGCTCTTCTGGAGGGCACTCAGCCGGCCGCCACGCCTCGGGGGCCGGCCGGATGTGGCCGTTTCGGCCGGACCCCTGGCCCGCGCGGCGGCCCGCGCGGCGGCCCGAATTGACCCCGCCGGGTGCCCTCTGCTATAATGGCGACGATGACCCCAAGGGCGGAGCTGGCCTCAGCTCCGCCGTTGTCTTATCCGTGGGGTTCTCGCGGACCGGAGCCACCGGCACCGCGGCGGCGTGCGAAACACCCGGCCGGGCTCAGGCGTTGGTTGAGAACAGGGCTTGCTCTCGTGCTGCGAGACCGCCTCCGGGCCAGCGACCGCCCATGGCGGAGGTACCGCTCATGATGTGTGCCGGGGTCGACGTCGGGTCCATCACCGCCAAGGCCGTCATCTATGACGCGAGCCGGGGCCAGATCATCGGGGCGGCGTGCCAGCTCACCGGCTGGAGCCCGCGCGAGTCGGGCAGTGCCGCGCTCTACTGCGCGCTGGACGCGGCGCGGCTGCGCCTCGATGATGTCGCCACCGTTGTGGGCACCGGCTACGGCCGCGCCGCGTTGCCCTTCGCCAATCACACCGTCACCGAGATCTCCTGCCATGCGCGCGGCGCCCACTTCCTGTTCCCGCAGGTGCGCACCGTGATTGACATCGGGGGGCAGGACAGCAAGGTCATCGCCCTCGATGACACCGGACACCCCAGAGACTTTGCCATGAACGACCGCTGCGCGGCGGGGACGGGGCGCTTCTTCCAGGTCATCGCCGGGGCACTCGGGCTCGAGCTCGATGAGCTCGGGGGCCTTGCGTTGCGCTCGCGGGCGCCGGCGACACTGAGCAGCACCTGCACGGTGTTCGCCGAGTCCGAGGTCGTGGGCTTGCTCGCGGCAGGGACCGCGCGCGAGGACATTGCCGCGGGACTGTGTCGGGCGGTGGCGACACGCACGCTCGCGCTGGCCGCGCGCCTCACTGTCCGCCCGGATGTGCTCGTGGCCGGCGGCGTTGCCTACAACGAGGGTGTGACCCATGCCCTCGCGGAGCAGCTCCGGGTGCCCGTCCTGACGCCGGAGCAGCCGCAACTGGTCGGCGCGATCGGGGCCGCCGTCATCGCCGCCGAGAAGGCGGGACGCCATGCGCCGGCGTAGCGCCCGTGGCGGTGAGCTGTGCGCATCTGTCCCCGACCGGCGGGGATGGCGACCACGCGCAGTGGCTCTGCTGATCGCCGCGGCACTTGCCGGTGGGCTGTGCCGGGCCGCCACCCGCGCCACGGTGGATGAGACGAGGGCCCAGGCTCTGACCGCGGAGGCGCGTGAGCAGTATGCGGCCAGCCGGTACTCGCAGGCCGCCGGGAAGCTCCAGACCGCGCTCGAGCTGGCGCCCGGCTACACCGCCGCGCACCAACTCCTGGCCATCGTCGAGCATGCCCAGCGCGCCCTCGACCGCGCCCTCGACCACTACTGGGCAGTCCAGCGCGCGTCGCTGCCCGAGCTGCCCGACGAGGCCCCAGAGGCACAGGTCCGGCAGCGCGAGCTCATCATTGCCTGCGAGAGCATGTCCGTGCTCATGGTGAACGAAGAACGCCTGCAGCGCAAGCTCCCGCTGTGTCAGCCGGACGTGCGACTGGCGGCCATCGCTCGCCAGCACAGTGAGGAGATGCGTGACCTGCGCTACTTCTCCCACGAGTCCCCCACGGCGGGCCTGCACACGATCACGGACCGCTTCAAGCGCGAGTTCCGCGGTGTCGCCGCCTACTGCATCGCCGAGAACATCGCCCGCCGCTACGGGCAGGGAGTGTCCAGTCTGTCGGTCGCGAACCTGCGACGGACACACGAGGAGTGGATGGACAGCCCCGGGCACCGGGCCAACATCCTGGGGGCCGACCTCGATCGCATCGGGGTCGGGCTGAGCGCCAACCCGAGCGGCGACTACTGGGCCACGCAGTTCTTTGCGCGATTCTGAACCGGTGAATCTAGCCATGGAACACGAGATTCGCGATGTACTGCTAGAGAGCGCTGCCGTGAAACAGCGTGCCGCCGAGGAGATGGTGCCCGCGATCGCGCAGGTTGCACGGCGGGTCATCGCCGCCCTACGGGCAGGGGGAACGGTCGCCTTCTGCGGGAACGGTGGCAGCGCCGCCGACGCCCAGCACCTCGCGGGCGAGCTCGTCGGCCGCTTCCGGCGCGAGCGTCCGGGGTACTCGGCGATCGCCTTGACGACCGACACGTCGATCCTCACGGCGATCGGCAACGACTACGGGTTCGGCGAGGTGTTTGCGCGCCAGGTCGAGGGCCTGCTCCGCGCGGGTGATGTGCTGATCGCCCTCTCCACCAGCGGCAATGCGCCAAACTGCGTGCGCGCCGTCGAAGCGGCGCGCGCGAGGGGGGCCGTCACGATCGCGATGACGGGCGAGGGCGGGGGACGGCTTGGTGAGCTGTGCGACCTGTGCCTGTGCGTGCCGCACGCCACGACGGCGCGCGTGCAGGAGGTGCACATCACCATCGGTCATGTGCTCTGTGGCCTGATCGAGGATGCGCTGGTGAGTGGGGAAGAGGCAGGACAATGACCCGCGGCGCGCGGGCCGTGGGCGTCGACATCGGGGGCACCCGGCTCTCCGCCGCCGTGGTCACGGACCGCGGCGAGCTGGAGCATCTGGCACGCGAGGCCACGCCGCGTCCGGCCACCGCCGCCGCGACGCTCCCGCGCCTGCTCGGCCTCGTGCACTCGGTGCTCGCCGCCGCGGGTGACGCCGGTGTCGTGGGGATCGGTCTCGGCTTCGGGGGGCCGGTCGACTGGGCCGCCCAGCACGTGCGGCGCTCGCATCACTCCGTCGGGTGGGCGGGGGTGCAGCTTGCCGACGTCTTCGCGCACGAGTTTGGTCTGCCGGCGTTCCTGGACAATGACGCCAACGCCGGGGGACTGGGTGAGGCGTGGTTCGGGGCGGGGAGAGGCTTTCGTGACTTGCTGTACGTCAATGTCGGCACCGGTGTGGGAGGGGCGGTGATCATCGCCGGCCGCATTCACCACGGGGCCCGGGGCAACGCGGGGGAGTTCGGCCACATCGTGCTGGACCCGGAGGGGCCGCGATGCCCGTGCGGCCGCCATGGCTGTGTCGAGGCGCTCTGTGCGGGCGAGGCGCTCAGCCGCGCCGCGCGCGAGCAGCGTTCGCGCGCTCCCGCCGGAAGCCCCCTCGCCGCGGCGGCGCCCGCTGAGCTCACCGGGCGCCGGGTGGG
>CAZIWQ010000513.1:0-5475 GCA_964542355.1 uncultured Armatimonadia bacterium | reverse complement strand
ATCGGCTCCGCCGCTCCGCAGGCGCGGCCACCAGGCTGCAATCACAAAGCCCTCGCGCAGCGGAAGCCACGGTCGGCGCGACGCTCCGACCAGTCGCTGTAGTAGCGGCCCGCGCAGTGGAAGTACTCCGTGTTGCCGTAGCACCACGACCCGCCGCGCAACACTCGCATCATGCCTGATCGCGGCGGCCGCAGGTCGCCGGCCCGGTAGCGCTGATAGGCCCGCTCGTCATACCAGTCCGCGCACCACTCGTACACGTTCCCCGCCATCTGGTACAGCCCCCACGGACTACAACCCTCCGGGAAGCCCCACACCCCACTCGTCCGCTCGTCCCCCACGTTCCCGGAGTAGCGGCACCGAGCGCCATCCTCCCACCGGTTGCCCCACGGGTACACCCTTCCGTCCACACCCCGCGCGCCCCGCTCCCACTCCAACTCAGTCGGCAGGCGCAACCCTGCCCACGTGCAGTACGCCTGCGCATCCTCCCAGCTCACACAGACCACGGGATGGTCTGCCTGGTCTGCGGGGAAGCTTGGTCCGTCCCACACGGGTTCGCCGAAGTCCGTCGCGTCCGGTGCGCGATGGCCTGTCGCCTGCACGAACCGCAGGTACTGCGCGTTCGTCACCGGATGCAGCGCCAGGTAGTACGCCGGCATGCGAACTGGGAACGGGCCCCCGCCGTCGACGAACCCCGGTCCCCCCGCCAGGAACTCCCCCTCCGGGATCAGTGCCAGCAGGCTCCCGTCCCTCTCATTCTCGATCAGCAAGTCACCAGGTGTGCTGCTCACGGCGATCGGCCTGCTCCTGCTCGGCCTCATGGAACTCGTCGGTGTGGATGCGCTCGGCGACCTGCCCGCCGAGCAGCTCCTCCAGCCCGCGCGTGAGGTCCAGGCACTTTGTCCCCTTGACCCCTCGCACCTGGAGCTTCACCGTCCCGTCCGGCAGGATGAAGATGTCCATCTCCTGCAGCTCCATGGTGGCTACACCATCCTTCGCACGGCGATGTGGATGGTCTGGTCTGGCTGCACCGTCTCCTCGACGATCGCGAAACCCTGCGCCTGGAGCTGCTCCTTCGCCACGCTGCAGGCATAGCGCTGCTGCAGGCGGCGGAGAAACTCCTCCTGCCTGATGTCCTTGATCCCCCACCAGTCGGCCACCAGGTCATAGGTGTCCTGCTGCTTGCGGAACCCGAGGTCATACCCCGGATTCCCGGTCGGCACCTTCAGCTCGACCGGTGTCGTCCGTCCCCCGTAGCCACGGATGCTGACGGGGCCCTCGACGAAGGTCATGCCCAGGTCCGTCAGCGCGGCCTTGAGGTGCTCCAGCGAGACGATCCTCGTCTTGAGCGTCGTGAAGTGTGACACGCTCCGCGTCCTCCTCAGGTGAGCTCGATCACCGGGCAGTCGCGCATCAGCGGCTTGCCGGTCAGGTTGTCGCGCACGGTGACACACAGACGCTTGCTGCCGTCAATGGTGAACTGGACCGGGAACCGGGGCTCCCCCCGCTTCGCCGGGGGCTCGGCGTGGATGAAGGTCGGACTCTTCTCATTCACCCAGAAGTGGCTCGTGATCGCGGGGGCCTCCTGCTCCTGGAACCGCGCCGCCCCCGAGGGGTCCCACACCAGCTCGATCGCGGTGCCCTGCTCAGGGCGACAGCTCTGGACGCGGCCCACTTCGTAGATGCTCAGGCCCAGGTACTCCTGGTCATCGTGGGAGGCCTTCACCGTCAACTGCGCGACCGGGCCGGAGCTGGGGTAAGGGGTCCCGGCTGCCACGATCACCTTGTAGGTGAAGTCGCCCTGCGCCCGGTCGTAGTGCCGCAGAGCGTAGTCATGCTGGATGTGGTCATAGAAGTCGATGCCCCCGACGAAGGCTGCCGCTCCCAGAGCCACGGCGTCCAGCGGCCGATGGTAGCGCACGCGGTCGCCGAACATCTGGCGCACGGCGCGCCGGACGCACGGGATCAGGCTCGAGCCCCCCACCAGTAGCACGGCCTTGATGTGGTCGCGCTCGTAGCCGGCTTCGGCGGCCCGCTTGAGCGCGGCATCGGTGGCCCCCTGGAGAGACGCGAACAGGCCGCGCGCCTCCAGCAGGTCCTCGAACCCGGTGCGCGTGTAGCGCTTCGTCAGCACGGCGCCGGTACCCGGGTCAGTGACCGCGAAGGTTGCTGCCTCCAGCGTCGTCAGCTCGCGCTTGACGCGCTCGGCCTCCAGCAGCAGCAGGCCCGAGATGTGGCGGACGTCCTCGGGAGCCTTACGCGCATGTGTGAGCACGTCCTCGTAGACCCAGCGGTCAATGATGGTGCCCCCGAGCTCCACCCCGCCCTTCCCTAACACACGACAGCGGCGCCCGCCGGCAGCCTCGCCCTCCACACGGACGATGGAGACGTCCAGCGTCCCCCCGCCGAAGTCGAAGACCATGTAGACATCGCCCGCCTGGATGCCCACGTTGTATCCGAGCGCAGCCGCGGAGGCTTCGTCGAGCAGGCGATAGCGGCGCACCCCGAGCGTGGCGCACGCCCCGGTGAGCCATTGCTGGTAGTCCTCATAGCCCTCGACCGGCACGGTGAAGGCGATCTCCTCGTCGTCATCAAGCCCGATCTCCGGGGCCGCATAGTCCAGCACGCTGGCGAGGAACTGCGCCCCGGCCTCGGGGAACGTGATCTCGCGGCCGTCGATCCGCCGGGGGAGGGCCAGCCGTTTGGCGATGTACGACTTCATCCAGCGGAAGGTGAGGTTGTGTGCCTCCAGGCCGCGATCGCGCACTTGCTTGCCAATCCAGGCACTCGTCCCCGCGAAATGGATCAGAGACGGGATGTAGGCGACTTCGACGCTGCTGCCCTCGCCGTCGCGGAGGGTCTCCAGCTCCGAGACGTCCGGGACCCGCACGGGGACAGCCTGCTGCAGTCCCGGGTCCCACAGGGCCAGGCGCGTGTTGTTGGTGCCGAAGTCCACGGCGAGACGCCCGGGCACTGCTAGTCGCTCCTTCGTGCTGACGACAGATCCGCGGCGCAGCGGAAGCCGCGGTGGTCGTAGCGGTCCGTCGGGGCGTCGAAGTGGCGGTGCGCGCAGCGGAAGATGCGCCCGCGGGCGTCGGGCCCCCACGCCGCTCCCCGCAACACCCGCGCGGTGCCCGATGGCACGGGGGTCAAGTCACCACGCTGGTACCGCTGGTAGGCTGCCTCATCATACCAGTCGGCGCACCATTCCCACACATTCCCCGCCATCTGGTACAATCCCCACGGGCTGCAACCCTCCGCATACTCCCATACCCCGCACGTCGTCTCACCGCCCCTGTTGTGCGGGCCGCGGCACCGCGCCCCGTCCTCCCACTCATCCCCCCACGGGTACGCCCGGGCATCCGGGCCGCGAGCCCCATGCTCCCACTCCAACTCCGTCGGTAGCCGCATCCCCGCCCACGCGCAGTACGCCCGGGCATCCTCCCAGCTCACGCACACTACCGGATGGTCGGCCTTGTCAGCAGGGAAGCTCCGCCCGGCCCACGCCGAACTCCCCCACTGCCTTCGATCCGGCGTCCGGTGCCCAGTCGCCTCCACAAACCGCAGGTACTGCGCATTCGTCACCGGGTGGAGTCCCAGGTAGTAGGCGGGCAGCCGGACTGCAAACTGCTCAGCACCCGCCAGGAACTCCCCCGCCGGGATCAGCACCAACAGGCCCCCATCGCGCTCGTTCTCGATCAGCAGGTCGGCTGGCAAAGGAGTCAACCCTCGATCTCGATGTCGGTCTCGTCGATGTGTACCACCATCTGCTCCTCAACCTCGATGACGTGCCGGAGGTGGAAGGCGCCCAGCGCGCGCATCATGCGGCCGACGGCAAGGCGCGCCGACTGCGGCTCTGACGCGCCGGCGACCGCGTCTCCCAGAGCCGCCGCCTGCTCGGGGCTCAGGTCGCTCGCCCGCTGGCGCCACACGGCAGCGTCCAGTAGCGAGGGGGCAAGCTGCTCGATCCACATCTCGCCGCCATCGCGCCTGACGGGAGCGTCGGAGAAGGCGAGCTGGGGAGCAATGTCACACAGGGCCAGGCAAGCTAGGCGCACGAGCCAGTGCCTGTGGGTGCGGGCGGCCTCGACGTCCTCCGGCGTCGTTTCACCTCTGGCGGCCAGCGAGGTGAGGGCTGCGACGGCGTCCGGTGGCGAGCCACCGGCAAGCTGCTCGTGCAGGGCCTGTGGCGTCTGCCCCGAGAACTCCGGCGATTGCCCCCGGTCGATCCACCGGCCCATGACGGGGCCGAGGACAACCTCCGGGGCGGGGGGCGGCGGCGGGACCTCGCCCACCGCGGGCACGGTGGCGATGAGGTCGTCCAGGAGTGCTGCCGCGTCGGCGCTCTCGGGCCGCCAGCCGGACTTGCCGAGCGCGCCTACGGCCGCGACAACGCTACACATGGGGATGTGGAACAGGAGGGAGCAGATCTCCGCCCAGCGAGACTGGCGCGCGTAGACCTCGAGGGCGACGGCCGCCTCGGTCTCCGTGAGCTCGTCCGCGCGCTTGTGGATGCTGCCGCCCCGGAACAGACCTAACAGGCGGGTGTCGCCGCTGCGGCGCACAGTCTCGCGGATGCGCCGCTGGAGGGTCTCGTCGGCGGCCCCGTACTCCGCCCGCAGGTGCTGGAACTCGAAGTCCAGGTCAAGATAGCGCTCGATCTGCCCGGTGAGCAGGAACAGGATACAGCGGCGGCCGACGGCAGTGGGCTGGTAGTCGTACCGGTTCACCACGCGCGCGGCCCGCCCGCTCGGGCTGGCGATCGCCATCTCGCACAGCGTGTCGATGGCGTCGGGGGCCGTGAGTGTGCTGAGAGCCACATGCGCGCGACCGGCTAGCACCTGGTCGCGCTCGTCGAGTGCCGACACGAGAGACGGCAGCGAGCCGGGCCCTTCGCACGCGCAGTGCAGTTGGTCCGCCTGCAGCGCCGACAGCACTCGCACCTCCGGCGGCTGCGAGGCTACGTATCCGCACTCGGTGACGAGGGTGCGCAGCCAGGGGTCCCGGCCCCCCACCCACTGCGCGCACATGGCGTCCACGGCCCCCTGATCTTCCAGGGAACGCAGCGCGCCATCGGCAATGCTCTGCACCTCCTGGTCGCCGACCCCTAACGCCTCCACCAGGAGTGGCACAGCCGCGGCGCTGCCGTCGGCGGCCAGTCGCTGGCATGCCGTGCGGCGGATGCCCTTCCCGAGCAGCGGGAGTCGGCTCCGCAACTGCCTTCGCAGCCTGTCAAGCTCATCACGGGTCATGTCGGGTCAGCCTCCGCTCGCGGAGGGATGGAGTGCGCGAAGGCGGCGGCGCCTAACAGCTTGCTGCGCAGGCCCGAGGTGTCGCCGTGCTTCAGGTGGCCGATTCCCCGTCTCCGTTCGTCCTGCGGACGAGGGGAGGCAATACATGCCCCCGCGTAACCCCCGGCAGATGCCGGGATTGACATAGGTAGGCTCTTGCAAGCTGTCCCTGTCACACCACCGTGCG
>CAZIWQ010000512.1:0-5478 GCA_964542355.1 uncultured Armatimonadia bacterium | reverse complement strand
TAGCGGTCGGGGCTCTGGATGACAGGCACCCGGAACGACGCGAAAGACTGCGGCCTCGGGACGGTCGGCCTGCGCGGAGTCCGGCCCCTCCGGACGACGCGCGAGCGAAACGCCGGGGGCCGGATGCCATCGCATCCGGCCCCCTCTGTCTCTTCCGCGAGTGGAGGCGCGCCCCGCGCCGTGGCCTCCCCCCGGCGGCTAGCTTCCGCGAAGCCGCATCGTCGGCTGTGGCATCGTTCCGCAGCCCTGCTCGAGGATGAAGCGTTCCCTCAGCGCACTATACTCGGGGCTCTGGGAGTGCCCCATGAGCGGGGAAGCCACCATCTGCTTCTCCGCCGGGATGACGTTGAACGCCGAGTAGACGCTTGTCGCGGGGCATGTGGTATCAATCAGCCCGACGCCCATCAGGGTCGGGCACTTGACGTAGCGGGCGAAGTTGACGGCATCGAAGTACCCGGCCACCTCGGTCACGACCGGATCCTCGTTCGGGATGAGCTGCGGCCAGCCCGAGGGGCGCCCGTGGAACTTGCCGGTATGGTCGCACAGCGCCGGGACGTTGGAGGCGATGGCGGTGACACGCGGGTCGAGCCCGGCGCAGACGATCGACAGGCCGCCGCCCTGGCTGGACCCAGTGACAATCATGCTCTTGCGGTCCCAGTCCGGTCGCGAGGTGAGGTAGTCGATCGCGCGCAGGCAACCGAGGTAGCTGCGCAGGAAATAGTACGAACGGCGCGAGGTCCGGTTCTGGTAGGGGTATCCCGCGAGCGGGCCCTGTGCCAGCTCCGTGTACTTCTCCTTGGGCATGTCGACGTCATAGTCGTGAACGCTGATCCCCATGGCGAGGAAGCCGCGCTGCGCCCAGTTGACCCAATCCGGCCCGATGGGGTAGACCCCGGCGCCCGGGACGGTCAAAACCGCCGGGTGGCGACCGCCGCTGGTGGGCACGCCCAGCCAGCCGTACACGCGAGTGCCCAGGATGTTGCCGAGGCTGATCTTGTAGACGGTCATGCCCTTGGTCGAGGCCGCCATCGACTTCGTCAGGCGCACGTCCATCGGCGGGGCCGCCAGCTTCTGCTTGTTGTGATTCCAGAAGCGCACGAAATCCTCCGGCTCAACGGCGGTCGGCTCGATCCCGGACGGCGCGAAGGCCGCCGCGGCCAACTTCACGACAGGCTTCTCCTCGCCCGGAACAACGACCGTGCAGCGCAGTATCCCCGGGGTGTCGAGGGTTCCCACGATCCCCGCGGGCGACGCGCCGAGCTGCTGCTTGCCGTCCGTGATCTTGCGCGCACCGTCGAGGGTCAGCGTATACGTGAACTCTCCGCTTGTCACCGCAGCGTTGTCCTTCTTCACAGACACCAGGAACTTCGCCTGCTCCCCGCACTGGTACATGGCGTCCGGCCGGTCCGTTACGACCGAGACGTCAACTGTGTCCGCCGCCCAGACCTGGCCCGCGAGCGTCAGGGCCGCCACGATCAGACACAAGGACCATCGATACTCGTTTCTCACTTTGCCTGCACACCTCTTCGCTTGGTTTGGATGGGTGCGGTGACATGGCTTCGCTATTATACTTCGATCCACGCCTGCTGGATACCTCTTTGCCGCCCCGCCCCACGCTCCTACTTGACGCCCGCGAGATCGGCCAACCACAGCGTGTTGCGGATTGGCTTGTTCTCGTCCAGGGCGGAGGCGTCCACGATGATCAGGGAGTCTACGAGCTCGAGGTCCAGCTTGCCGTTCGGGTCAGGCGTCTGCCCGTTGGGCTTGAAGTCGCCGATCGGGATCTGCGCCGTGTGCCAGGGAGCGGCCGCGGGGATCCTGGTGGTTGCGATGTAGCCCGCCTTGCCGCCGGCGGGCCGCTTGCCGCGCTCCTCCAGCAGCACCAAGAGGTCCGTCTGGCCATTGGCGCGGGCGCGGAAGCGGATGGCGGAGGCGCCTGCCAGAGCCCCGTCGCGCAGTACGTGTACCGCCACCATCACGGTCTGCGCCGGCAGGGCATAGCTGAGCTTGAGGGCCACACCGCCGTCGTCGGTATCGTCTTGCTCCACGGTCCGATCCTTCGCACCGATGAACTGCACCGCCTTGAGCGGGAAGGTGTAGTCGGCCAGTGCGATGGTGTCCGGGGCCGCGGCGAGGCGGGCGGGCGGCGCCGTTGACAAGACCTTCAGATCGTCCACGCGGAGCACCTGCGTCCGCGGCGGGTCGACATACAGCAGGCTGGCCGTCTGGTCGGCCTGCAGTCCGAGGAAGCTGCCGTCGACGATCCCCAGGCCCGCCATCTTCTCCGGCGTCAGCTTGCCATCGGGGTCAGGGGGGCCGTCCGTGTCGAGATGGAAGTCGTCAAGCGACAGCGACACTTCCTCCCAGGCCCCCGCCTCGCACCACACGATGGCCACGTAGCGTGGCCCGTCAGCCCCCTCGGCGAGCACCACGATCACCGGCACCGACACCGCCGTGGAGACGGCAAAGGACAGGCCGCGCAGCTCGGGGCTCGGCTGTGGGAACTGGCAGATGAGGGAGCCGGGCATCTCGCGCCCACCCGCGGCGCCAGGGCGCGCGGGGCGCTGGACGAAGCGCAGCTCGAGCGCCGCGGTGCCGCCGTGAGCGACCCCCGGCTCACGGTTCAGCGCCAGCCGCGCGGTGCTATCCCACGTGGCGAAGCCGGCGGTATCGGTCTCGAAGTCGGCGGAAAACAGAGCGGTCTCGGCACCGCAGCAGGGGATCAGGGGAACGAGGAGTGCGGCCAGCAGGGCGACGGTCAGAGCTCTCATCGTTGGCCTCCAGGAGTGCGCTCACCGATCGGCAACGCGCCGGTCCTCAGCGGCGTGTCAGCCAGTGACTGCCCCGATACAAGTCGGGGAGGTCCTGCCACCACGCGCGGGCCCAGGCAAACAACTGGCGCAGCGAGAACGGCTCCAGACGTCCACTCTCGGTGGCATCGACACCATCCATGCACGCCTGGATCGCGAGGCCCACGCCCGTGGCGTGGGGCGGGGTACCGACACTGTCGGCCAGACCCACGAGATTGCGAGGGGAGCCGACACGCACGGGAAGGCCGTCCAGCACACTCGAGGCCACCCGCCACGCCTCCGACAACTGCGCCCCGCCGCCGGAGATCACTACCCCGCCGTTGATGGCGTGGTAGACACCCGCCCGCCGCAGGTCCTGCTTCACGAGGCTGAAGATCTCCGCGATGCGAGGTTCAATGATCTCAGAGATCAGCTTCTGCGGGATGCGATCGGCATCGCCGGTGCCGGCGATCGTGATCTGCACATAGTCGTCCGGGGAGGCCATGTCGGCGACCGCGCGGCCAAAGCGGCACTTCAGCGACTCCGCATCCTCGACACTGATATGCAGCACGCGCGCGATGTCGCGGGTCACGTGGTTGCCGGCCACGGGGATGGCGGAGGTATGGCAGATCGAGCCGTTCTCAAAGGCGGCGATGTCCGTCGTGCCCCCGCCGATGTCGACCAGGATCACGCCGAGGTCGCGCTCGGAGTCGGTGATGACGGCAACGCTGGTGGCAATCGGCTCCAGCACCCGCTGCTGCACCTCGACGCCGCAGTCCTCGACGCACTTCTCGACATTGGCGATAATGTTCTGCATCCCGGTGACGATGTGGACGTCGGCGTCGAGGTAGGTGGCGCTCATGCCCACGGGACGCCGGACCCCGGACTGGCCGTCGAGGATGAAGTCACGCACGATGGTGTGGACGATCTCGCGATCGCCGGGCAGCGAGATGCTGTCGCGCGCACTCTGGGTGACCTTCTCGATGTCTTCCGGGGTGACTTCGCCGGTGGAGCCGGTACGGACGCGACCGGTAACATTGGCGCACTGGATGTGATCGCCGGTGATGCCGACGTAGGCGCCGGTGACATGGGCATCGGCCATGCGCTCGGCGGCCGCGATCGCCTGGCGAATCGAGGTCACGGCCTCCTCGCGGTCGACGACGATGCCGCGCTTGAGACCATGCGAGGGATGGGTGCCGACCCCGATGACGTCGAGCGCCCCGCGCTCGGACGGTCGTCCGATCACCACGCAGATCTTGGTGGTACCCACATCGATGCCGGCTACAATTCGCTCCCGGCGCACCGGGCGTCTCTCCTTGGGGAACGGGGCAAGGCTGTGTATCGGGCGCCCCGGCCAGCTTGACTGTATCTTACCTGCCGCCATGGCGACTGGCAAGAGTGGGGCTAGTGGCCGGTGTACTCGAGCTCGACATCGCCGATGAACACGGTATCGCCCGGCCCGGCCCCCTTCTGCTCGAGACGATCCAGCACTCCCAGGTCGTCGAGCTGCGTGTGCAGCCAGTCGAGGCCGCCCTCGGACTCCATGTTCGTGCGCTCGACCAGCCGCTCGACCTCGGAGCCGCGAACCAGATAGATGTTCTCGGCCAGACGCTTGACCGACAGCACATGGTGGGGTGGCGGCGGCACCTCGAACTGGCGCGGCCGGTGCGCCTCATCATCGAACTCGTCGTGTGGCATGAGCTCAGCCACCAGGTCGGTGACGCGATGGAGCAGTTCGTCCACCCCCGCACCGGTGACCGCCGAGATTGCGAAGCACTCGCGCCCGTCGCGTGCCGCGACCTCCTGCATCCGCACGAGGTTGTCCTCCGACGGGAGCACGTCCAGCTTGTTGAGGGCCACAATCTGGGGCACCTGTGCGAGCCGGGGGTCATGGAGCGCCAGCTCGCGGTTGATGGCGTCGTAGTCCGCGACCGGGTCGCGCCCCTCGGTCCCCGCGACATCCACCATGTGGATCAACATCCGCGTCCGCTCGACATGCCGCAGGAACTCGTGGCCGAGCCCGATCCCGGTGTGAGCCCCCTCGATCAGGCCCGGAACGTCCGCCACCACGAAGGCACCGTCCTGCCGGGCACGGACGACACCCAGGTTGGGCGCCAGGGTGGTGAAGTGATAGGGCGCGATCTTGGGCTTGGCGGCGGAGATGCGGGCGATGAGCGTGGACTTGCCCACACTCGGATAGCCCACGATCCCGACATCGGCGATGAGCTTGAGCTCGAGGCGGATGCGAAGCTGCTCGCCACGCTCCCCCATCTCGGCAAAGCGCGGCGCCTGGCGGGTGGCGGTGGCGAACTTCGCGTTGCCCCGGCCGCCCTTCCCCCCCCGGGCCACGAGCAGCGTGTCGCCATGGCGGACCAGATCAGCCAACTGCTCGCCCGATACGGCGTCGTAGATGATGGTGCCCGGGGGGACGGGGATCGTGAGGTCCTTGCCGGACTTGCCGGTCTTCGTTGAGCCGCCGCCGTGCCGTCCCGCCTCGCCACTGAACACGGACTTGTACTTGAAGTCGAGGAGGGTATGCTTGTGACGATCGACGCGCAGGTAGACGCTGCCGCCATTGCCCCCGTCGCCGCCCGCGGGGCCGCCGCGCGGTACGTAGGCCTCGTGCCGGAACGCGACAACCCCGTTCCCACCGCGACCGGACTTGACAGTGATCTCCGCCACATCGAGA
>CAZIWQ010000511.1:0-5486 GCA_964542355.1 uncultured Armatimonadia bacterium | reverse complement strand
CGAGGGCCGCGTCGCCTCCGATGCCACCCAGCGCCCGAATGAGGAGGCTTGCTTGCCGTCCGTCATGCTCTCTTCTCCGGCGCAGGTGCTCGACCGCCCGTGAGCCCACCAGGGCGAGAGTGTCCGCCTCCTGCTCGTCCCGCGGCGGCAGGAGGCCCGGCGTCCGGAGACACTCGATGAGGCGAGCCACTACCTCCGGGCTCGGCTTCCGCATGGTCTCCAGGCAGGCAAGAGCGGTCATCCGCGGGGCGCGTGCGGCGTCCGTGTCGCCAGCCTCGTCCGCACGGCGCAGGAGGCCTTCGATCAGCTCAGACTGCCTGCCATCGTCGCCCTGTCCGGCTGCCAGGATTGTGCACTCCCGCCACTTGTCGTCATCGCCGTGGTGGGCCACGGCCCTGAACCGGTTCCGCTGGAAGACCCACTTCGCGGCCAGGTAATCCCGCAGGGTCAGATGGACGAACTCCACCGTCTCGCGAGCAATCGGCTCGCGGAGCCACTCAGCGCGTTGCACGAGTAGCTTGCGGACCTCAGCCGGGGCAGCCCCGGCCGGGACCACCCCCGACTGGAAGTCTGCCAACTCGCGCGCGATGGCCTCGTCCGCCTCGGCGACGGGCATCTCGGCCTGCCCCGCTTCCAGCATTCTGTAGCCGAGGTAGCCCGCAGCAGCACAGGCGGCTTCATAGGACAGGTCGACGTACTCCGACAGGTCAACCTTTCGCGCCTTGTCGCGGGTGAGGTGCATCATCTTGCAGCACTCTTCGTACAGAGCGATGCGCTCGGTCGGGAGGTTGACCACCTGGCAGTTGAGGGCGCAGAGCATGGCGCACAGCAGAGGAACGGCCGCCAGCTCCGCCGCCTTGTGCCCACCGGACAGGGCCGCTACCAGCCTGGCTTCGGCCTCTCCCAGGTCGGCCCACTCCTGCGGTTCCATGCGCGCGCGAACGGCCGTGTGCCAGTGCTTGACGAACTCCAGTACCTGGGGGAGCTCCATGTCCTCGACCGCAGCATGACGGAAGCCTCGGTCAGCGAGCCACGTGGTGGTGACCGCGTAGCCCCGGCTGGTGACGAGGACCGGCGCGTTGGGGAACTGGGAAAGCAGACTGTCGAGCCACTCCACCACCCTGTCGCGGTCGGGTTCGGGCAGCTCGTCCACGGCATCCACCAGGAGCAGGCCCCGTTCGCGTCCCATGGTCTCCAGGGCCCACGGCCCGGCCACTGTCAGGTCGCGGTGCCGCTGAACACACTCCGGGAACTCCGCGACGGTCGGCAAGTCCTTCTCGACGAACCTCCGCAGGGGGATCAGGAACGGGACCATGTCGTTCCAGTCTTGCAGGTCCTCGCCAAATCGATGGTGCGCCGCCTGCAGTGCCACCCAGTGCAGGAGCGTGGTCTTGCCCGACCCGGCCTTGCCGGTGATGACCCACTTGCGGTGCTCCCGCAAGAGGCCCTCCACGGTGGGCCCGTGGGGTTGGCTCGCGGGGAAGACTCGCAACCGCTCTGCTGCGCCTTCGTCGCGTGCGCCGACGCGCTCGCCGCGTGGGATGACGCGCAGATCGACGTAGGCCTCGTCGATCTCCCAGCTCTCTGCCTGGCCGAGGTTCGCAACACCGAATAGGCGGGCCCAGCGCAGCTCCCGGCTGTTGCAGACCGCCTCCAGGTACTCCCTCTCCTGCACCGAGGCCTTGCGCTCCGGATCGAGTCTGTGGGCGACCTCGGCCGTGTACCGGGCATCACCCCCGATCCCCTCGAGCTGGGCACGTCCCCCCCGGGTCTCCTCGTGCAGTTCGGTGAGCCGCCTGAGCATCTCGGTGGCGTTGGCCTCCTGGTACGACGGCAGGCGTGAGGCGACGCGGGGCAGACGGACGGCCAACTCGCGGACGGCCCGCTCGACAAGGCTGCGGGTGGCCGAGGGGAGCAGCGCATGGTTGGGGGACAGCGCCGCGAAGAGGCGCTGCTCGAGTTGCTCGGGGTCGTGATCCATCTCGGCAAGCGAGGCGGCGTCGATCTCCGCGGCAGCGACTGTCTCGGCAACAACGGCACTGACCTGATCCCATGACACGTCGGGGGTGTCGCGCAACTCCGACTCGAGGGCCTCGTGAAGTGCGTCCACCAGCGAGGAGGCGATCTCATTCAGCTCTCGCTCCGTCTGGGCTCTCAGGCTCGCGTCCTCCCCGCGCTCGCGCAGCATCTGGACGATGTCCACCGCTTCGTCGACTGCGCCATCGAAGACAGGCAGCACGATCTTGAGGAAGAGGCGGACGACGGCTTCAGGGAGCAACTTGGGGCGTGCCATTCTCATCCCCCCGGTCGAGGAGACTGGCGGAGAGGGTGTTCACTTCGAGGCGTCCCTCCCCCGCACCTGCGTGGCCGCCCCCTCAACGAGAACCTGGTAGCTCACAGGCCGAGTTCCTTGCGTACCTGTTCAAGCGGCGTCCACTCCGCGTTCGGGTCTGCCAGTATGCGCTCGGCCTCGTGCGCCAGGGACTGGGCAATCAGATCTTCGTACCGTGTGCCGCCCGCGGCAAGCCATTCGTCGAGGTCAGCCTTGCGGAATCGCCATGCTCGTTCGCCGATCTTGGCCGCTGACAGCACCCCCGCTCGCGCCAGCCTCCTGACCTTCGCGACAGACACTCGCAGGTACTCCGCCGCCTGCGCTGTAGTCATCACCTCGGCAAGGCCTCCCATGCCTGCTCCTTCGGGGGTGCGGTGATCCGGGCGAGCGGGCAGCACTTGCGGCTGCCGTCTCGTCCAGCGGAGGATCGGCCCCGCGCAGCGGGGTCACTCAGTCAGGGGCTTCAGCCCCTGGACCAGGGTGGCAACGACGATTGCGCCCGCGAGGTCGCTCGGCCGATAGGCCCCAAGACGCAAGCCAGGACCGGCTCGGATGGCGTAATGGGCCCCTACGGGGCCGAGCGCCCTCGCGGGCGCATACGAGCGGGGCGGCCTATCGATGCGCTGAAGCGCATCGCTGAGGGACCCCGCTTCGCGGTGCCGGACGTGCTCCGCACGTTGACGGCTCCGCTTACTCACGTGCGCGGTTCTCCCACTCCTGACTCAGTATGATCCTTGCCGCCTCCAACGGCCCGCGAGCCATGCGCGGCGCGGTGCCCGCCTCCCCCACCAGTATCGCCGGGATGCCCACCGCCTCAGCCCCCGCCACATCGGCGACCGGGTTGTCGCCCACCATCCAGACCTGCCGGGGCGACCCCGCAGCGCCGAGCGCCAGGCGGAAGGCCTCCGGATGCGGCTTCTCGTAGCCCGTGACCGCGGAGGAGAGGACGGCGTCGAGGTGGTCGGACAGCCCCAGCGCGGTCACGATGCCCTCCAGCTCCGGCACGTGGTTGGAGAGCAGCACGTGTCGCCAGCCGGCTTCCGTGAGGCACGCGAGCGCCGGCCAGGTGTCGTCGAAGATGCGATGGCTGGCCGGGTCGATGAAGGCGCGGTGGGCGGCCGCCGCCAACTCGCCGGAGCGTGAGCCCTCGAAGCCCAGCGACTGGAAGACGCCTGCCATCAGGGCCTCGATCTGTGCCCACCACTTCGCAGGGTCACACAGCTCCGGGTGCGGGCGTTCGGGCTGGTGCCACGGGAAGCCCTCGCGGAGGGCACCCCCGAAGCTCTCCCGCGTGAAGCCATGGCCGGGCGCCAGCTCGTCCAGCGCCTGTAGCAGCGCCGATCCCCACCGCCCCTCGCGGAAGCCCACGGTGCCGTCGAAGTCCCAGATCACTGCCTTGTCGGCCATAGCTATTGACGCCGCTGCTCTCGTGCGCTCCTGCACCGGCCTGTGGGAGCCGGGCTCCTCGGGCTGCGTCATCCTGAGGAGCGGACGCGGCTTCGCAGAAGCCGCAGCGACGAAGGATCTCGTCTCGCCCGCAACCGCTCTCGCCTGAAGCAGATCCTTCGCCAGAAGACCGCGCAGCGGTCTGGGCTCAGGATGACTCGCGCGCGGAACGGCGAACACCACGCGGCGGCGTGCTACCCTCCTTCCAGTCCGGGTCACGGTTCGCCGGCGCGGGCACTCTCGCCTCCCGAGGCAGCGTCCCGGGCGACCGACGGGCCCTGCCGTCTTCTGCCGTCTTCTGCCGTCTTCTGCCGTCTTCCGTGTGTTCCGTGTATTCCGTGTATTCCGTGGTTGGCTATCCGTCGCCCCTCGTCGTTTGCCCTCGTCGTTGTCCATTGCGGGGCCGGCCGTGGTACAATGGCGGGCGCGTCATCACCGCTCGGAGGATCCAGCGCCCATGTCACCGCTTCGCCTGGCACTGCTCGGAACCGGGGGCCGAGGTCAGATCTATGTCGATGTACTCAAGCGCATGCCGGCAGGCCGGGCCGAGTGGACGGCCATGTGCGGGCGGCGGGAGAGCACTGTCGCGAGCTTCTGCGCCGACAACGACCTCGCCGTCCCCCAGGTGATCGGCACCGAGGCCCTGCTGCAGCGGCCCGATGTCGACGTCATCCTGCTGTGCACCCCCGACTATGCCCACCGCGAGCCCGCGGTCGCCTGCTTCGAGGCGGGCAAGCACTGCCTGGTCGAGAAGCCACTGGCGACCGATCCCGCCGACGCCCGCGCCATCTGCGAGGCCGCTCTGCGCTCCGGCAAGCTCCTGCACCTCGGCTTCGTGCTCCGCTATGATCCCTGTGCCGAGCAGCTCCGCGCGCTGGTCACCGGCGGCGCCATCGGCAAAGTCATCGCGTGCATCGCCCACGAGGCGGTGGGGTGGTTCCACGGGGCCACCTACATGCGCCGCTGGAACCGCTTCCGCAAGTTCAGCGGGGACATGCTGCTACACAAGGGCTGCCACACGCTGGACCTGATCAACTTCATCAGCGATGCCTACCCCCGGCGGGTCGCCGCCTTCGGAGGCACCGAGATCTTCGTGCCCCGCGAGGGTGCCGCCGACAACTGCAGAGCGTGCGACCTCAAGGCCGACTGCATCTACTACACCGACCAGGGCCCGGAGTACCGCGAGCGCTTCTACAACACCGCGGGGCCCCAGGTGCTGCCCGACAACATCTGCGTCTACAACACCGACAAGGACACGACCGACGTCACGACGCTGGTCGCCGAGTTCGATAGTGGCATGCGGCTGTCGTACACGATGAGCATGGCCTCCCCGCACGGTGAGCGCCGTCTCACGTTCATCGGCACGCAGGGCGAGATCCGCTGCGACCTGAGCACGTACCGCATCGAGCTGTGGCGTCTGCCGGACCAGCCGCGGGAGGTCATCGAGGTGCCGCGCCCGCAGGGCTTCGGACACCAGCATCACGACCTGGCGCTGCTCACCCACTTCCTGGATCGCATCGAGCAGGGCGACGAGCCCCGCCGTGGGATCATGGATGCCTACATGTCGGGGGCAGTGGCCTTCGCCGCACTGCAGTCGCTGCAGACCGGCGAGGTCGTCCCGATCGAGCCGCTCTAGCTCGGCTCGGGTCATAGACGGCTTGGGGCTCCGCCCCAAACCCCGCTGGGGCCACAGGCCCCAGACCCCGTC
>CAZIWQ010000510.1:0-5493 GCA_964542355.1 uncultured Armatimonadia bacterium | reverse complement strand
ACGGGGTCTGGGGCCTGTGGCCCCAGCGGGGTTTGGGGCAGAGCCCCAAGCCGTTCATGACGAGAGCAGGCTAGATACTGAAGCGGAAGTCGACGATGTCGCCATCGTGCATCTCGTAGGTCTTGCCTTCGAGGCGGACCTGCCCCCGGGTGCGGCACTCCTGGTGCGAGCCGGCGGCGATCAGGTCATCGTAGGCGACCACCTCGGCGCGGATGAAGCCCTTCTGGATGTCACTGTGGATCTTGCCGGCGGCTCGCGGCGCCAACGTGCCCCGCGGCACACTCCAGGCCCGGACCTCATCCGGCCCCACGGTGAAGAAGCTGATCAGCTCGGACAGCTCGTAGGCGGCACGCACGAAGCGGTCGGTCGCGGAGGCCGGCATGCCATAGTCGACGAGGAACGCCCCGCGCTCCTCCGGCGGCAGCAGCGAGATTTCCAACTCCAGCGGAGCACACAACTCGATCGCAGCGAGGCCGTGGCACTGCCCGGCACTCGTGATCGCGGCGGCGACACCGTTGCCCAGGTCTCGTTCGTGGACATTGGCCACCACCAGCGTCGGCTTGCGGGTGACGAACTGATAGCCCGCCAGTGTCTTCTCTTCCTCCGGGTTGAGCGCGACATCGGCCACCCGGCTGCCCGTGCCCAGGGCCTCCTGCAGGCGCTTCATCAGGGGCTCGTGCGCCTGGGACTCCTTCTTGCCGCGCTGGAGATCGTGCGCAATGCGCTCGAGCCGATTCTCGACGATGGACAGATCGCACAGGACGAGGTCGAGCAGGAAGCTCTCCAGGCGGGCGGCGGGGTCGTCGCCGAGGAACCCGCCCACGACGACCGCGAGCGCATCGGCATCGGCGAGCGAGCCGGTCAAGGCCGACAGGCGCTGCGAGCCGCTCATTCCGGCGCCCAGGTCCTGGAAGGTGATCTCCGCCGGCGTGGTCTTCCGGGGCTGGTACATCTCCGTCAGCACCGCCAGGCGCGGGTCCGGGACTCGCACGACGCCGAGGCTGTCGCCTTTGCCGTGCGAGGCGCCGGCGACGGTGCCGGTCAGGCAACTGAAGACAGTGGTCTTGCCCGCACCTTCCGGGCCGATGATGCCGATCTTCACGACGGTTCACCCCTGGATGAGCGGCCGGAAAGCCGTTCTCCGGCTGCGAAGCCACGCCAGAATGGCTCTGGAGGCCACTCAGCCAGCCGTCAAGTCTCGGGAGCCGGCCGGACGTGGCCTCTTCGGCCGGATCCCTAGCACAAATGAAGCGCCGCGGCCAAAGGCCGCGACGCCGGCGAACTGGGTTCGTCATCTTCCCGCAGCGCCAGTGTGTCCGACTGGGCGCATGATACGCTCACGGCCCTTGCGTGTCAACCGGGGCTACGCTACCATGGCCTGGGTCAGCGATGGCGACACTGAGGGAGGTCACCGATGATGCCGGATCACGGGACGATGCTGTGGACCCTGGTGGGACTGCTTGCCGTGCTGGGAACCGCCGCGGCGGCTCCGACCACGCTCTTCGTTGCACCGAACGGCAGTGACGCCAATGCCGGGACCGAAGCCAAACCCTTCGCCACGCTCGAGCATGCACGCGATGCCGTACGCGCCATGAAGCAGGCGGGGCCGCTCCCGGACGGCGGGGTTACGGTGTCTGTGCGCGCGGGGCGCTACGAGGTCGGGCGGACGCTCGTCCTGGGGCCGCAAGATGCTGGCACCGCAGCCGCCCCGATCGTGTACCGTGGCGTGGGGGATGCGAAGCCGACCATCGTCGGCGGACGAGCGATCACGGGCTGGCAGCCCCACCAGGGGCAGATCCTCAAAGCGGACGTGGGCGCGCAAGGCTTCAAGGGCGTGTACTTCCGCCAACTGCTGTGCAATGGCAAGCGCATGAACCTCGCGCGCTATCCCAACTGCGATGCCGAGAACCCCGTCACCGGTGGCTGGGCCTATGCCGACGGGGAGCCGGTACCCATGTACGCCAACATCCCCGGCGAGCCGAGGAATACACTGCGCTACCGCGAGGCCGACCAGCGCGTGTGGGCGCAGCCGGAAGACGGCGAGGTGATGGTCTTTCCCCGCTACAACTGGTGGAACAACATCATCGGCATCGCCGCCATCGACCGGACAGCGCGGACGATCAAGCTGACCTCCGACGCGTCCTATCCCATCCGCCCCGGTGACCGCTACTTCGTCCGCAACCTGCTCGAGGAGCTGGATGCGCCCGGGGAGTGGTACCTGGATCGCGCGACCTGGACGCTGTACTTCTGGCCGCCGGCAGACGCCGATCCCGCGACCATGACGGTCTGCGCCCCGCTCGTGCGCACCATCCTCGAGCTCGGCGCAGGCGCCGCCAACATCACCTTCCGCGGCTTCGTCTTCGAGTGCTCTGAGGGGACCGCCATCACGCTGCGCGGCGCCACCGACTGCCTGATCGCGGCCAGCACCATCCGCAATGTGGGCGACTACAGTGGCTCGGGAGTGGTCGTGAGCGGGGGTAAGCATAGCGGCGTCGCGGGCTGCGATATCCATGATGTGGGCCGCGACGGCGTGAGCCTCGACGGCGGCAACCGCGACACCCTCGAGCCGGCCGGCAACTTCGCGGACAACAACTACCTCCACCATCCCGGCGTCTTCTACAAGCAGGGCGTGGGCGTGGCGGTCAACGGCGTGGGCAACCGGGCCTCGCACAACCTGATCCACGACTGCCCCCGCTTCGGCATCGTCTGGGGAGGCAATGACCACGTCCTCGAGCTCAACCACATCCGCCACGTGAACCTCGAGACCGCCGATTGCGGCGCCATCTACTGCTGGCAGGTCGACTGGACGAGGCGCGGGACCGAGATCCGCTACAACTACCTGCACGACATCATCGGCTTCGGGCAGGAGAGTGGGAAGTGGACCTCGCCGCACTTCAACTGGGGGGTCTACCTGGATGACGGCACCTGCGGCACTCACGTGCATGGGAACATCGTGGTCCGGACCATCCTGGGTGGCGCTCACATCCATGGCGGCCGGGACAACGTGATCGAGAACAATATCTTCGTCGACGGCCGCGACAACCAGATGCAGTACAGCGGCTATGTGGCCGGCGGCCACCCGGTGCCGATGATGACGGAGACCTGGAACAAGTTCTCCGGCACGCCGGCCTACAACAAGTACCCCGGCTACCCGGAGTTGACAAGGAGCCTGGAGGACGCCTGGCAGATGGCCGGCAACAAGTTCCGGCGGAACATCGTCTGCTACAGCGAGCCGGGTGCCCGGCTGTACCAGCACGCGAACCTCCCCTTCGACAAGACCGAGTCCGACTACAACCTGATCTGGCATGACGGCAAGCCGCTCCTGACCGGGGTGACAAAGACGAAGGCGGTGACCGGCCCCAACCTGGTCCCCAACCCGGGCTTCGAGGACGACGAGCCCGGCAAGCTGCCGAAAGACTGGCAATGGCAGGTGCGACCCAATGATTCGCAGGTCGCAGTGGACGCCGAGGTCCATCAGGCCGGGGCGAAGTCGCTGCGCATCGACGGGCGCGGGACGGTGAAGGACTCCAGTGGGCAGACGCTGTGCACCAACTTCGTCAGTGCCGAGATCCCGCTCACGCCCGGCCGGACGTACCAGCTTGTCTCCTACGTCCGGGCGGCGGAGCCGAACACCTCCTGTGCCATCATGCCGCAGGCGTACACCCCGGGCAAGTTCTTCTGGTCCAGACACCACGCCGTCAAGGCGGGCCCGGAGTGGCAGCGCGTCGCGAGCACGTTCCGCTTCCCGGCACCCGGCGACCCCGACTGGCGCGAGGGGATGGCGACGATCCGCATCCGCATCGACGTCTCGCAGGGGACAGGGACGATCTGGGTGGACGAGGTGGAGCTGCGAGAGGCGGAGGTCATGACCGAGTGGGAAGCGTGGCAGGCACTGGGGCTGGACACGCATTCGGTGGTCGCCGACCCGCGGTTTGTGGACCGGGCCGGAGGGGACTATCGGCTGAAGCCGGACTCACCGGCGCTGGCGCTGGGGTTCCAGCCGATCCCGATGGACAAGATCGGCCCGTACGAGGACGAGCTGCGGGCCTCGTGGCCGATCCAGGAGGCCCGGGGCGCGCGGGAGCAGATGACGCTCGACTGGTCACGGCACTGAGCGGGGCGAGGGACGGCGAACGGAAAACGGCGGACGGCTTGTTCACCACGGAACACACGGAAGACACGGAAACGGAAACGGAAACGGCAGAAGGGAAGACCAGAGGGGAAGGAGTCGTTCCGCCGTGGTAGGAGCGGTCCCCTGACCGCGAGCCGTTGCCGTCTGCCGTCGCCGTTGTAGGGCGCGGGCCTGTACCGCGCCGCCGTGTCGTTTCCGTCGCCGTGGTAGGAGCGGTCCCCTGACCGCGAGCCGTTCGTCGTTGCCGTGAGCCGTCTGTCGTGCTGTTGGGCGGGGATCCCGCATGCGCGGGACCGCGCCATGTGCCGTCGTGCTGTGTGTGGGCACCGTCACGTGCCTGGCTTTGCGATGTGGCGGAGCAGCTCGTCGCAGATCGCCTGGCAGAACTCGCGAGCGTACCTGACGTCTCCCTTATGGCCGGTAGACGACGTGTGTCCGGGACCCCGGACTCCGGAGCGGCTGCCGATCACGGAACCGGACGAACAGGACTGGCGATACCGTCTCCGTCAGTCTGATCGTGCGGCGGCAGGGTAGTGGCCTGCAGACCCACATTCCTGTTGACGCTCTGCTTCCTCCGGGCGTATGGTATAGCCAATCCAGTCACCTGGAGGTGGAAGGCTTCGGCCTTCGGGAAGCCCCTGATGTGGGGGGCTTCTTTGCTTTCAGGGCAGCCATTTGCGCCCCCAACCTGGCTGCGGTTCCGCGGGCCCTGGGGCCCCGCTTTGGTCGGCCGCTTCACCCCCGTCCTTTGCGGAAGTAGGGCTTGCGGTGATCGCGGATGTTCAGCCACAGGCACCCGGCTGCCTCGTTTGTCAGGCTGTCTGCCCTGGAGCAGTAGTAGACGCACCTTTCACGCTTGTCCGGCCCGATGGCCTCACCGAACTGCACCCTCCGGGCGTCCTTCCATCTCTCGGTATCACAGCAGTAGAGCCTCTGTGCGCCGATGTCGAACATGAACGGCAGGTCGCCCGGGAGGATGCACGGTCGCTCCTCCGCCGGTAGATGCGCCAGCACCTTGTCCACCACATTCCTCTGCAGGCCCCGGATCAGGTCCAGGCGAAAGCCCTGCATCTCCACGCCGAACTCGGAGATAACCGCGAGGCGCGGACGGCACTCGGTGATCAGTCGCGCAACGCCGATGATGCCGAGGTGGTTCGGGTAGCACGCAGTGGCCGGGTCGGAGTCGAAGTCAGGCTGCAACTCCGTCTCCTTCACAGACCCGATGTGCAGCACCATCAGGTCTGGCCGCAGTGGCTCGTCGGCCTCATCACGGTAGTGTTCCCAGACCTCGGGGCCGCTCGTGTCAGGCGTGGGCACGCTCCCCGCAGCCCCACCCCAACCGGCCCATTCACCATCAGAAC
>CAZIWQ010000509.1:0-5494 GCA_964542355.1 uncultured Armatimonadia bacterium | reverse complement strand
CCCAGCATCGTCCCGAACTTGGAGCCGGTCTCCCAGCGGCCGGCGCTGTTCTGGCGGACATCGTCCCAGACCCTCGCCCACGCACCACGGGCGGGCGGTGCTACGGGTGCCTCCGCCGGCGGAGCGGTCGCGCTCGCGGCTGCCGCGGGCGACGCGGGGACGCCCGTCAGCGCCTCGCGGAAGCGCGCGGCGGCCGCCGGCACCTGGGTGATGAGGCGAGTGAACCCCCAGTCCACGCGCCCGGCCCGTGCCCCGGCCTCACGGTGGAGCTCAGGCAGCAGCTTGAGCAGCGGCTTCGCGGCCGGGTCGGCGGCCAGCTTCGCATCGCCCAGGAGGGTCTCAACGACGCCAACGAAGTACCACCGTGTCGGCGCATTGGCCGTCGTCGTCAGGAGGTGCTCGAGGACACGCACGAGGCGCGAGCGGTCCTCCGGCGCCGCGCCGAGTATCCCGCGCACAATCTGCTCGCAGGCCGTGTCGAACTGACGAGTCAGCTCCAGGAGGTCGGCCGGGGGCGCCGCGGGGGCACCCGTGGCCTGCGGCTTCACCCCGACCGCGCCCGAGATGGCCTGGAAGACCTTGTGGAGCTGATCGCGCGTGTGGCTGGTGACAACCTTGCCCCCGGGAACGAGGTTGGTGGCGAGCTGCTCGCTTGCCACCACGGCCCCGGAGTAGACCTGGTTGCCGAGGTCGGTCGCCCGCGCGTAGTCGGACCTGAGCTGCGAAGGGGTGTACTGCGCCCCCGCGGTGGCGGCCAGTCCGAGCAGGATCATTAGCACCATCGGTGTACGCATCTGGGGTTACCTCCCGGGGCAGTGCGCGCTAAGCAAGGTCGCTCCGCAGAACGGCAACGGCGAACGGCGGCGGGCGAGACGCCCGCGCTCCCAGGAACGGCTCGCAGCATGGGAATACCGACAGACCAATGCCCCCGGCCGTTCCCACACCCCACGCCCCTGCCGTTCCGCCGCTCCCATACAGGCTAGACGCTCGCGGCCTCATGTCGGTTCCCCGCGTGCGGGGTTCAGGCGGGGTCGGGGGCCGGGGCGCGAGCGAGCACCAGGCCGAGCATCACGACGAACGCACCGGCAATCTGCAGCCAGGTCAGGCTCTCCGCGAGGAACACGGCCGCCGCGGCGAGCGAGACCACCGGCACCAGGTACTGGTACACCGCGGTCTTGGCCGGGCTGGTGCGCGCGATCGTGCGGTACCAGACGATGAAGCCGAACCCCCCCGACACGAGCGCGGTGAACAAGAGGGAGCCCCACTGCAGCAGGCCGAAGTGGGCCCAGTCGGCGTGGCAAAACTGGGCGGCGCCGGCGGGGACCACGAGCAGTGACCCGTACACGAACGCCCACGCCATCACCGACAGGGAGCCATGGCGCCGCATGACCCCCTTGCTGTAGACCATGAAGCTGCCGTATCCCAGCGAGGAGAGGATCATCCACACGTCGCCCTGCACACGGGTGGGCATGCCGGTGCCCATGCCGTCACCGCCGAACACGATGAGCGCCACGCCAGCGGCTGCGCCGAGGGTCCCCAGCCAGTTGCCGGCAGTGAACGCCTCGGCACCCCACGCCGCGCCAATCATCGCCGTCCAGATCGGCGCAATGCTGATGATGAGGGAGGCCTCGCTCGCGCTGGTCCAATCGAAGGCGTACATGAAGATGAGCTGCTGGGCAGCCACCCACACGCCGACGAGGAGCATGGTCCCCCATGGCCGGGGGCCCGGTGCCGGACGGCCCCTGCCCTGCGCCCACACGACGGCCGAGATCACTACGGCGCAGGTCACGTAGCGGAAGAGCAGGACCCCGGCCGGCTCCATGACCTCCAGCACCCACTTCGTGGGAACAGCGTTGAGGCCCCACAGGATGGCGACACAGAGGAGCCAGGGGTCGACGATCCGCTCCTGCGCGGGTGCGACGGCCTCGGCGGTTGAGGGGAGCAGTGCCGCCAACGGGGATGGCCTCCGGAGAAGGATTCCTGTGCCTGCGGGCGAAGAGGTCTGTGTCGACCGGTCCCGAGACGGCGACTCTACACGCTGGCGGGGACGAAGTCAAAGGATCAACGACAACGACGGCGCCCACGTCGATCCGATGACGCCCGGACGGCGTGCCCTGCCCGCATGGCATTCGACAACGGTGCTACACCAGTAGTAGGAGGCAGCCGGTGATCCGAATCGCTCCCTCAATTCTGTGTTCCGATTTCCGCAAGCTGGAGCAGGAGGCGCTGGCGCTTACCGGCGCCGGCGCGGATTGGCTGCACTTCGACTGCATGGACGGGCACTTCGTCGAGAACCTCAGCTTCGGGCCGCTGGTCCTCAAGGCCCTGCGGCCTCTGACCGATCTGCCCTTCGATGCCCATCTGATGGTCACGAATCCGGACGCGCAGGTCGAGGCCTACGCCGAGGCCGGCGCGGACCACATCCTGGTGCAGCGCGAGGCGGATGCCCGCCCGGTGCGGCTGTTGGAGCGCATCCGGGCCCTGGGGAAGAAGTCGGGGATCGTCTATAACCCCGCGACCGAGCTGGACAGCCTGGAGGCCATCCTGCCGGCCGCCGACATCGTGATGATCATGAGTGTCGAGCCCGGCGCCGCCGGCCAGGGCTTCATGCCGATCGCCCTGCCGAAGATCGCGGCCTTGCGGTCCGCCATCGACCGGCTGGGGCTGAGCACACTCATCTCGGTTGATGGGGGCGTCAACGGCGAGACCGCTCCCCGCGTCATCGCCGTCGGCGTCGATGCCATCATCTCCGGCTCATGGTTGTTTCGCCACCCCGGCGGCTATGGGGGGGCGGTCGCCGAGCTGCGACGGCTGGCCGGCGGATAGTACCACAACCGGAGTTCGGCGCCCCATCGGGCCGGTGCCGTTCGGAGGGGCCGGATCCCGCAGAGCGGGACGGTCGCCGCGTAGGTCGAGCGTCTCGCTCGACAAGACCCGCCGACCGGGACGGTCGGCCTACCCGTCTGCGGCTCGTCCCTCGCCGCAGTCCCTCGTAGTCCGGCCCCTCCCCGGCGGCCGTAGCGTGCGGTCGCCCGCAATGCACGCGAGACGTCGGCACTGGCAGTACGTACGGTCTACCACTAGCGTTCGGTCCCGTGGGCGCCATGCCCGGGGGCCGGTTCGTGAGGAGGAGCGCCATGTCCAGGGTTCTCCGTAGCGCAGATCCGCGACCCCGGGGGGAGACGTGTGTGACGTCGGAGCAGGAACTGCCCGTGAGCCGGGGAAGCTGTTCCCGGCGGGGTAGCATCGCCCGTTCCGTGCGCTGGGTCGCGACGGTGCTTTGCGCCGCGGCGTTGACTGTGGTCGGGCTCGTGGCCTGCCAGCGCGAGGCAGTCGGGCAGCGGCCCGCCACGGAGCCCGCGACGACCGGGGAGGCCAGGCCGGTGCACGACCCCCAGAGCCCCCGCGCTCTCTTCGCCCGGTACTACCAGCCGGTGTCCGCCCGGGTGGCGGCGCGCATCCCGCCCGTTGCGCTCCCGCTCAACCTCAATCGCGTATGCAACATCAAGACCTTCCCCGACTGGCTGCGCTCGCCGCAGGCCGACGCCCTGCTCAAGCAGAACGGCTTCGCCGTGGTCCCCGGCGGGGATGAGCAGGACATCGCTGCGTTCTACGAGCGCGCCGAAGACATGGGCGTCCCGGTGATCGTGACCGCCGATACGCTGCTCCACCTGTACCACCTGCAGTTCGACCAGACCCTCAAGGGCATTGAGGAGCGCGAGTTTTGCGTTGCGATGACCACCTTCTCGCGCGACATGGTGGCCGAGCAGAGCCGCCGCTACGGGGCCCTCACGGGGGAGCTGAAAGAGGCCGCGCGCCGCAATGTGGCCTACTTCGCAGTCGGGCTGGCATGCCTGGAGCCGGGAGCCGCCGCCCCCGCAGCCGTCGCCGACGAGGTGGCCCGCGAGCTGGACCTGATCGACAAGCATGCCGGGTTTGCCCCCAGCCCCCTCTTCCGCGTTGACGAGGACTACTCGCAGTATGTGCCGCGTGGGCACTACACCCGCAGCGAGACGCTCCAGCGCTACTTCAGAGCCCTGATGTGGTACGGCCGGATGCCGATGTTGCTCCTCGGGAAGAGCGACGGGGGGCTCGTGGCCGACGAGGACGCGAGGATCCAGACACTGCAGGCCTGCCTGATCGCCCGTCATCTCTACGAGGACAGCGGCAAGTCACTGCTGACGGTCTGGAACCGCATCTACACGGTGACGGCGTTCTTCGTGGGTCTGGCGGATGACCTGACGCCCTACGAATACAGCCAGGCGCTGCGCAAGGTAGTTGGGACGGCTGCCGACTGGAGCGCGCTGGCCGGCGCCGAGGGTCTGCTCAAGCTCAAGTCGGAGCTGGCCACGTACGGCGCGCCCCGGATCTACGGCGGCACCGGCCAGGCGATGCTGCTGCCCCCGTTCTCTCCCGAGCAGTTGAGCAAGCTACTGGGCGCCACCGCGGGCATGCGCCTGCTGGGTCAGCGGTTCGTGCCGGACAGCTACATGATGCAGAACCTCAGCTTCCCGGTCGCCGGGGCCTTCACCGGCACAGGCAAGCCCTTCACGCTCGGCGTGACGGCCGGCGGCCCGCAGCGGGTGTTCGCCCGCGGGCTCGACGTGATGGCCGTGCTGGGCTCCGACCGCGCCTACGAGGTCCTGCGCGCCGCCGGCGACACGGCCTATGCGCGGTATGACGAACAGCTCAAGCGGCTGCGCGACGAGTTCGGCAAGGAGACCCCCGCGCAGTGGTGCCGCAACCTCTACGGGAGCTGGCTGCACGCGCTGCGGGCCCTGCTCGACCCCGTGCCGGCCGGGTTCCCCACCTTCATGCAGCGCCCGGCCTACCTCGACCGCTGCCTGTGGGCGGCGCTCGCCTCCTGGGCCCAGTTGCGCCATGACACGATCCTGTACGCCAAGCAGCCCTACACGCCGATGGCCGGCGCCGCGCCACCGGGGGAAGAGCTGCCGCCCCCGACCGGCATGGTCGAGCCGCTACCCGAGTTCTACGCCCGGATGGCGACCCTCGCCCGCATGACACGTGCCGGGCTGGACGACATGCAGGTGCTCGACGACCCCGCCCGCGAGCGCCTCACGGCGCTCGAGGAGATCATCGGCAACCTGCTGCGGATCAGCGAGCGTGAGCTGCAGAGTGAGCCGCTGAGCAAGCAGGATGCCGACTACATCAAGTGGATTGCGGGCCGGCTGCGCCGCTGCATCGAGGGGATCGAGAAGAACGAGGAGAAGGCAACCATGGTGGCGGACGTGCAGACCGACACCAACTCCGGGCAATGCCTGGAGGAGGGGGTTGGGTACGTGCATCTGCTGCTGGCGGCGTACCGCCTGCCCGATGGGCGGATTGCCCTGGGCGCGGGGCCGGTGCTGTCGTACTACGAGTTCAAGCAGCCGATGGCGGAGCGTCTGACTGATGAGGCGTGGCGGGAGATGCTGAACGCGGCGCCCCCGACGGCGCCGGCGTGGACGAAGTCATTCTGCGCTCCGGGGAAGTA
>CAZIWQ010000508.1:0-5500 GCA_964542355.1 uncultured Armatimonadia bacterium | reverse complement strand
GACCTCGCCGCCCCCCGCCGGGCCGTTCTCTGCCGTTCCCCCCCTCCCCGTGGGGAGGGGGTCGGGGGGTAGGCGCCGTCGCCGTTCTCCGCCGTTCCCATACCCCGACCGTTCCCGCCGTCATCCTGTCCGCCGTATCATCCTGTCCATCCTGTTCACTGCTGCTCGCCGTGTGCTGTTCGCTGCGTGCCCTCGGCTATCGGCCGTTCACCTGTTGAGCTCCCACGCACACAGACGGCTCTCCCCCGCGGCGATGAGCCGCAGCCCGCCGGGCACGCTCTGCGCCGCAACTACCCGGGGGACTCTCACGCGGCCGATCTCGGCCCCCAACTCGCGGCTGAAGAGCACCGCTTCCTTCTCGCCCGCCAGGACCACGACGTCGCCCGGGGGTGTTGGGAGGACGAGACGCTCGCCCTCTCCGCGCGGCACCGACCACAGCACGGACCCCGTCAGGGCGTCACGGCCATGCGCGGCGCTCTCGCTCGCGGCGATGAACTCCCGATCGGTTGCGATGTCGGGCTGGCGCGGCCACTGCTTGCCATCGCTCGCGGGCTGGGTCCACAGGGGCTTGCCGCTCGCGGGGTCGAGTGCCGCCAGCATGTGCGCGCCCGGGACGCTGCAACCGATCACCAGTCTCCCCGCGCGAAGCACGAGTCCGTGGAGCTCTGCACTGCGGGGGGCCTCACGGTCGCCAGGGGACACGGCGCGGGCCGGCGGGGTGAACGACCACACCGCCGTCCCGTCACTCAGCCGTAACGCCTCCAGCACTCCGGGGGCCCGCCACACGTACACCTGGCTCTTGTCGACGAGCGGGGCGAGGCCCATCGCGAGCAGGCCGTCGCGCTCCCACAGGGGCTTGCCGCTCGTGAGGTCGAGCGCGCACAGCAGGCCCTGGCTCCAGTAGGCGACGACGACCTGCTCGGCGACGGAGCAGGCAACACGGCCACCCCGACTGAGGCCGAGCTCGCGCTGCCACAGGGTGTGGCCCGTCGCCGCATCGAGGCAGGCGACCGAGGCCGCAATCGTCGACACCACCACCCGCCCGTCGACCAGCTTCAGCGAGGACACTTCCCCGACACGCGCCTCCCACACCGGCTTGCCTGTCGCCGCCTCCAGGCAGGCCAGGGCGGGTGCGTCCTGCGCGTCGGTATACCCCATGGCAAGCCACTTGTCGTTCAGCCACGTCAGTCGTGGCCATGGCCCGTCGGCCCGCAAGGAGGGGCTTGCCGCCTCCCACAGCTTGCGCGGCGCGGCCGCGCGCTTGGCGGCGATCTGCTGCTGCGCGCCGGTCAGCAATGCGATGAGACGGTCGCGGAGCGGCGCGTCCGGGGGGAGCCCGTCGAGCGTCTCCCGGGCAACCTGCGCCGCGCGCTCGGGACGTTCGGCGTCAAGGTACGAGCGGACGAGGAGGGCCCGGGCCATCGTCGACGCGGGCGTGCCCGCATACTGCGTGGCCAGCACGCCCAACTCCGCCTCGTCGGCCCGCACGTCGTGCTCCTCCTTCGGCCGCCCCGTGCCGACGCTCAGTCGCTCCACCGCCGCCGCGAACTGGGGCGTCTGTGGCCCGCGTGCAATGATGGCGAGCAGGCTACCCCTGCCGCCGACCCGCACGCGCAGCTCGTCGGCCAGCGGGTCGTCCGGCCGCTGCCTGATCGCCTCGGTCAGCAGCGCCTCGCCCATCGGCCCGTAGTCCGCGTCGCGCCGGTCCGCGAGGAAAGCCCGCACGATCTCGAGGCCTCGGTCCGGCAACCGCCGGATCAGGTCGCGCGCCAGGCTGCTCTCATCGCGTAGCTTCCGCATCGTGGCCCGGTCGACGCCGGCGGCGCGCACGAAGGCACCATAGCGCGCCAGCCACTCCTTCGTAAGCTGCTCCTCCTGCCGCTTCTGCTCCAGTGGTCGGGGAGCTGTCTCCAGGAGGGTCTCGAGATATGACCACGGCCCGACCCCGCTATCCATCGTCCGGGCGGGTCCGGGCGCCAGCCGCTTCAGGCAGGCTGCCGCCTCGTCGTAGCGTCCCTCCTCGGTCAGCCGCCTGACCTGCAGCGCCATCGTCTCGACGGCGGTGGGGTACTGCGAGGCAAGCAGGGCTTCCAGCCGCCGGGAATGGGCCTGCCCGCCGGGGCCTCCGTCGCGGCCCGTCCTGGTGATGGCCCAGTAGAGCACCGCCGGGGCAACCTTCCCCCCGGGGTACTTCGCGGCAAGCTGCAGCGCCCGGTCGCAGGCCTCGCTCGCAGATCGGGCGAACGGGCGCGAGGCAGCGAAGTCGGCGCGCAGCAGCAGGAACTCCCGCAACGCCTCGTCTTCGCCCGCAACCGCGCGCAGCAGGGGGCCCACCTCGTTCGTCGGCGGGAGGTCCGGCTCCGAGATGTGTGCATCCATGAAGGCGAGGGCGCGACGTGCGAGAGCGACGTCGCCCTGCAGGCACCCTCTCTGGAACAGCGCGTAGCACACGGTCGCCGCGAGGCTCGCGGGGTCTGTGGCGACGCCGCTGCCGCCAAACTCACCGGGCGGTTCAGCGTGGAGGCAACTGGCCGCGAGCGGGTATGGATCCGGACGGGGGACCGGGAGGTCCAGCAGTCCTGCCAACTTCGGGAGAACGGCCTCCGGGGGGCCGACGAGGTGGTCCAGGCTGAGCGCGGATGCCTGCGCCGCCACACCAACCGCGCTCGTGGGGTACTTGCGCGCGAGCGCCTCAAGCTGTGGCTGCAGCTCCCGGGCCAGTTGCTTCCCGGCGGGCGTCAGTGGGTCCGCCATGCCTGCACCACCGGCTTGTTCCTGGTCCCATCGTGCGAGGAGGAGCGCGAGCTCGGCAAACGGCACATAGCCCGAGCGCGGACACTCGCGCACAATGCGCTGTAGGCTCTGGAGCCTGGCGGCGCGCGCCTTGTCGCGCGTGACCTCCGCGCCACCCGCCAGAAGCAGCGCCGCCCGCGCGTCCTGCCGCTTGACTTCCGCCTCCGCGGACAACCCGGGACGGGGGTCGGTGGCGGCCAGCTCGTGCTGGCGCACCCGTGCCGCCTCCGCCTGGGCCTTCTGGCCCCGTGCGCCCGAGTCGCAGCGTTGCCTGAGCATGAGTGCCTCGTCGCGGGCCTCCCCGCCCCACATCGCGCGAGCCCGCTCGAGGAGCGGGCTCGCGCGCTCATACTGCTTGGCCTCGACGAGGCTGCGCCCCACTAGCAGCACCGCCCGGGGCGCCCACTCCGTGTCCTCGTAGTCCTTAAGGAACTGCTCCATCGCCGCAACGGCGGCGTCGGTCTTCCCCTGCAGCACGAGTGTCTCCATCTCGCGGAGGCGAACAATGCCCTGCTGGTCCAGCCGGCAGCGACTGCTCACTGCTCCCAGGTTCTCGGGGCGGGCAAACTCGCCGCACAGACCGGCCGGCGCCACAGCCAGACACAGCCCGATGAGGCCACCGATCACGCAACTGCGCAGCGCCACCGTCATCGTGCTCCCCCCTCGGGTGCAGGCGTCGGGCCGAGCCGATCGGCGACATCCGCCACGCTCAGGGTTGGCGGCGGGAAGCGGGGCTGCCCGCGCGCGAGACGCAGGCGGGTCGCATCCGGCTCGGCCACGACCTTGCCCGCTTTCCCGTCTACACCCACGAGCAGCAGGCGCTTGTAGCCGATGCCCGACTGGGCATCATACCCGTCGGCGGTGACCAGCAGGCAGTCAGGGGCGTGCCACCCGAGCGCCGCGCAGCCGCGCAGGAAGCCGCGCTCCCCACTCGCCACCGTGGCCCACAGCACCCGCTCCACAGTCGTGCCGGCGCCCATCGTGCCGCCATCGTCGGGGGCGGGCCCGCTATTGACCGCCACGCGCGAGCCGTCCGGTGCCCACATCGGCCCGGCCGGCAACCCCGACGACCCCGCCCATATCCGCTCGGCCGCGACGCTCCAGGCAGGCTCGTAGAGGACGGTGCGGGGCTGCCCACCGGCCACGGGCACCACCGCGACAGCGCCCTGTGCAGTTACGTAGGCAAGCTGCGACTCGTCGGGTGAGAAGGCGACGGGGGTGTGCGCGTCAGCACCGGTGGCGAGGGTATGCCGCTCAGAGCCGTCCCAGCGCATGAGCTGGATCTGGGCCTGCTCCGGTGGCGGGTCGTCACCGGGGCCCTCCGGAACGCCGTCCGACTGCGCCTGCCGCAGGCAGGCGAGCAACCGACCGCTCGGCGAGAAGTGAGGCAAGGACAGCGAGGCGTCGGTGTCCTCCGCAATCGGGGCACTCTTGCCGGTCGTGAGGCAATGCAGGCGCAGGTGCTCACGGTTGCCCACGGGTGCGGAGTGCACAACCCAGACCGGGTTGGGCGCGAACGCTGCGTCGATCTGGAAGGCTCCGCCAAAGTAGCTCATGGCGCTGATCCAGCGCCACAACAAGCGGGGAGTGCCGGCAAGCGGGATGTACCACAGCTCCGCGCACGTGCGCATCTCCCCCCGCTTCGCCAGCCCGGCGGTGACAAGCCATATTGACCACCCATCCCCGATGGCCAGGGCCCCGGAGGCGTCCGGCGCCCACGCGACAAGCGCGTGGGCGAACCCGGTCAGTCCGGCCAGCTCCTTCTCGCTGGCGGTGCCGCAGGCCAGGCCCCACCGCGAGACCCCCTCGTCCCCAGGCCCCCCACCAAGGCACGTGAGGTGCGGCACGCGGGCCCATGCTGCGGGGTCATCGCGCGCGGCGAGCGCGACCTCCAGTGCGCGGGCGTCCGGCCCGACAGCGCGGTAGGCGTCGAAGCACCCCACCTTGCGCACGAGTACGGTCAGAGGGGCGTTGGCGGCCTCGAGGGTGATCGTGCAGGGAGTGAGGCCCTTCTTGTAGATCACGGGCTCAGAGGCAGGCGCCGCCCACACCTCGGCACCGGGTGGCGAGCTGGTCACCTGGATGGAGAACGGTGCGGCATCGACAACAGCGGCAACGAGCACCAGCAGCAAGCCGACGACGTGACGTGGCATAGGGCCCTCCCCCGTGGACTATGCTCAGGTCTGGCCGATAATCGCCGTCATCGATCGTGGAGCCGACACGCTAGAGAACGACTGTAGGAGGCAATATGATCCATCGGGGGGGGTGACGGAAGGACCGTAGGAACCGGCAGGGGGCATTGGCCTGTTTGCATTCCCCTGGTGCGAGCCGTTCCCGGGACCGCGAGCGTCCCGCCCGCAGCCGTTGTCGTTGGCCGTACCGTTGGCCGTGCCGTTTGTAGGGCGGGGACTTGTGCCCCGCCGATGTTGCCGTTTGCCGTGGCCGTTGCCGTTGGTAGGAGCGCTCCCCTGAGCGCGATGGGCGGGGGGCTCTCCCCCGCCCGCCGTTCGCCGTGGCCGTCTATAGGGCGCGGGCTTGTACCGCGCCGGTGAGGCGAGAACCACACGCCACGGCACACGGCAACAGCAGAGCGCAGCGTCACAGGAGCCCGGCCGGAGGCCGTGTGCGTAGCGCATGGTGAGGGGCGCACTGGCGCGGCACAGGTCCGCGCCCTACAGAACGGCCGACGGCAACGACCAACGGCGAC
>CAZIWQ010000507.1:0-5501 GCA_964542355.1 uncultured Armatimonadia bacterium | reverse complement strand
GGGCCGTGCGGCTCGTTCCTCGCCGCTGGCCCTCGTAGTCCGGCCCCTCCGCACGACCGCGCGATACGGCACGGCGGCGGGGGATGAACCCCCGCCCTACAGACGGCAACGGCGATACGGCACGGCGGCGGGGCACAGGTCCCCGCCCTACAGACGGCAACGGCGATACGGCACGGCGGCGGGGTCCCGCCCTGCGGGACCCGCCCTACAGAAGACGACGGCCCCCGACAGATGGCTACTCCGCAAGGGGATAGGTCCCGAACTCCTCCACCGCTGACAGCATCGCCCGGTAGTTCTCCAGTGGCACGTACTCGGTGACGCTATTGCTGCTACTGACGACGTACGCGCCTCCCGGACCGCACGTCCGGATCCGCTCCGCCACCTCCGCCCGTACCTCCTCCGGTGTGCCCCGCGTCAGTGTATAGCCAAGGTCGATGTTGCCGATGAGGCACAACCTCTCGCGGCAGTGCCGCTTCACCGCGGTAATGTCCATCGCCTTCGGCTCGATGGGGTGGAGCGCATTGATCCCCAGGGCCATCAGGTCGTCGAGCACTTCCCACAGGTTCCCGTCGGAGTGGAAGATGAAGGCCTTCGCCGGCCGGTAGCCGGCGCACAACTCGGCGATCTGAGCATACCAGGGGAACAGGTGGCGGCGCAGGAAGTCGGGCGCTACCATCAGCCCGCTGAAGTAGGCCAGGTCATCCCCCAGCCACACGCATTGCACCCGCTCACGCTGCAGGGCTTGCCGCAGGTAGCCCAGGTACACCTGCGCGGTGTGGCGGATGAGGCGCGCGACGAACTCGGGCTGCTCGAGCACCGCGAAGCTGAACGCCTCGAACCCCATCAGCATCCAGGCGCGCTCGAAGATGCCGCCGCCCTTCAGGCTCGTGGCGAGCTGCATCGCCGGCGGGAGCAGGTCCTCCGCGATGTCCAGCCACTCGTACGTCGCGGTCGCCGGGTCCGGCCACGGGAAGCGCTCCAGGTCGTCCTCCGTGCGCAGGGGCCCCTCATGGGTCAGCGCCCACTTGCGCGCCTGCGTCTGGTCTGAGTCGACCGCGTAGTGGTGCCGGGTCGAGCGCCAGTGGTCCGGGTAACAGACCGTCGGGGCGACGCGTACGTAGTCGTAGCCGGCCCGCACATGGAACTCGATGTCCCGCTCGAGGTAGCCGCGCGGGTCCTCCGCGAGGGGCGGCAACGGCGCCCCCAGGAACGCCTGCTTGATGTAGTCCTCACACTTGAGCTCCGCGGTGGGGACGCGATCGGGCTGGCCCCCGAACAGGGCCGTGCGCAGGCGGGTGAAGTCGGGCTGCCGGGCCATCGGGACACCCCCTTCAGGGACACGGAGCGAAGATCGAGGCATGGCGCGCCAGGCGCTGCGCGAGAGCGCTGCTTGCCTCCATGATGGCACTGGCGGCCACGTCCTCCCCCGCCACCGCCGGGTCCAGGTGGCAGACGGTCCGCAGGACATGGGGGACGCCCTGCGCGAGGGTCTCATCGGCGAACTGCCGGTCGGGCGGGTAGGTCTCCCCGTTCTCGTCACGCGCTAGGAAGCGCATCCCCGCGGCCGCGCACAGGGCCGTCAGCGGGCCGGGGGCACCGTGTTTGATCTCCAGGAGCAGGGGGCCGATGACCCGATCCTCGTGTCCCAGCTTGCGCACGACATCGCGCCCCACGCGGTAGATCGTGTCGCCGAGGGCCTGGTTGGCGAAGCGTGACAGCAGGTCGTCGATGTGAGCGCCCTGGTTGGCGGCGGTGAACTCCGCGGGGTACTCGGCGATGAGGGCACGCGCCGACTCCCACATGCCGGCTCGCGTCGCCGGCCCGACGGTCGGGTGCGCGACGGCTTCCCATGTGTAGACGAGCTCGGGGGCCTCCAGGTGGGCGAAGTACGCGCACAGCGCATGTCCGAAGTTGTGGACGAAGCTCTTGCGGTCCACGTAGGCGACCATGTTGTCCTTGGGGTCGAGGCCCGGCACTTGGGGCACCGGGTTCCGGAACCCGGCCCGGTCGCAGATCAGGGTGTTGTAGGCCTCGGCATACACCAGCAGCGGGTCGCTGTGGCGCACTTCGTCGGGCATGATCGGCACCATCTTGCCGATGCTGGTCTCGACGAGGCCGACTGCCGCATCGAGCGGGAAGTCGGTCGGGAGCAGCCCGGCAAGGCCCGCGCGCATGAACGGCGCGGCGTCGCGCAGGTTCTCGCACAGGATGGTGTCCAGCGGCGGCGCGCCGGCGAGCAGACGCTGCTGCAGGGCGCGGGCGAGCGTCGGCTGGATGAACGGGAGCGCTTTGGGGCCGACCGCGGTGCCACACAGTGCGCAGTCGGTCACCTCCGCGGCCGCGGCGGCCACGTCGCGACCATCCACCGCCCGCACGTTCTCCACCCAGATCGTCGCCGGGTGCTTGTCCTTGATCTCCACCCGATAGCGGTGGTGGGCGTTGAGGGCCGCGACGACCTCGGGCACGACATCGATGAAGACGACTTCATAGCCGGCGCGGGCAAAGAGCTGGCCGATGAACGACCGGCCGATATTGCCGGCACCGAACTGGACGAACTTCGGGGACGCAGTCACGGGAACCGTCTTCTCCTTCCGGCCTGGGAGTGGCGAGGGTCCGCGTGGTTGGGGCCGCGCGGACCGCAGCCGCCTCCGGCAGTTCGGCGGCCACGCCGACGCCACCTCCAGGTGCGGGCACGCGGCCGCGCCTTGTGGCATGCGGGAGGCGAATGCTATAATCGGCAGCGATGTCACCCACGATCGAGGAGATCACTCAGCGTGTGAGCGGGTACTGGCCCGGCGTGGATCGGACGCTCCTGATCCACGCCTATGACGTGGCCGCCCATGCCCACAGCGGCCAGTTGCGCAAGAGTGGCGAGCCGTACATCTCCCACCCCCTGAACGTCAGCCACATCCTGTCGGGGATTGAGGCCGACCCGACCGCCATCGCCGCGGCCCTCCTGCACGATACCGTCGAGGACACGGCGTACTCGATTGAGGATATCACGAACGAGTTCGGCCCGACCATCGGGCACCTCGTCGAGGGTGTCACAAAGCTGAGCCGGCTGAACTTCCGGACCGCACGCGAGGAGCAGGCGCGGAACCTGCGCAAGATGTTCCTGGCGATGGCCGACGACATCCGCGTGATCCTGATCAAGCTGGCAGACCGCCTCCACAACATGCGCACTCTGGCGGCGCTGCCCCCCGACCGGCGCGAGCACATTGCGCTCGAGACGCGCATGATCTTCGCTCCGTTGGCCCACCGGCTGGGCATCTGGCGACTGAAGTGGGAGCTGGAGGATCTGGCGTTCCGCTACCTGGAGCCGGAGGCCTACTTCGAGGTCGTCGAACACCTCGGCCAGACGCGCCAGGAGCGCGAGCGCGAGATCGAGCGGGCCCGCACCATGCTGGCGGAGCGGCTGGCGCGGATCGGCGTCCACGCCGAGGTCTCCGGCCGACCCAAGCATATCCACAGCATCTACACCAAGATGCGCTCGCAGCACATCGACTTTGAGCAGATCGGCGACATCATGGCCCTGCGCGTGCTCGTCGACTCGGTCGGTGACTGCTATGCCGCCCTCGGGGTGGTGCACGACCTGTGGATGCCGCTCGCGGGCCTGTTCACCGACTACATCGCCAAGCCCAAGAGCAACAAGTACCAGTCGCTGCACACGAAGGTGCTCGGGCCGCACGCACAGCCGATGGAGGTGCAGATCCGGACCGGCGAGATGCACCGCATCGCCGAGTACGGGGTCGCGGCCCACTGGCGCTACAAGGAGGGGCTGAGCGACCCCGATCTCGACCAGCACGTGGCATGGCTGCGCCAGCTCATCGACCTCGAGACCGATCTGACCGAGAGCCACGAGTTCGTGGAGCTCCTGCAGCTCGACCTGTTCAAGGACCAGGTCTTCGTCTTCACCCCGCAGGGCGATGTGGTCGACCTGCCGGCCGGCGCGACGCCACTGGACTTTGCCTACCGCGTGCACACGGAGGTCGGGCACAAGTGCGTGGGGGCCAAGGTCAACGGCCGGCTGGTGCCGCTCGACTATCGGTTCAAGAACGGCGATGTCGCCGAGATCATGACACAGAGCAGTGCCGAGCCGAGCCGCGACTGGCTCGAGATCGCCCAGAGCTCACACGCCCGCGCGAAGATCCGGCGCTTCCTGCGGCAGAAGACGCGCGATGAGAGCATTGAGCGCGGCCGCGAGGCGCTCGAGCGCGCCATCGACCGGCTGCGCGGCTCCGATCGCGTCCAGCTTGACAAAGCGCGCCTCGAGACCGTCGCCGGTCATCTCAACTACCAGGACACGGACAGCCTCTACGCCGCGATCGGCTATGGGGATGTGAGCCCCGAGACGGTCCTCCAGCACCTGCGCCGCCCGGCCGCGGGGCCGGCCAGCCTGACGGAGGAAGTCGCCAAGTTCGCCCCCCCGAAGGCCACCAGTCCCGTCGAGCGTCCCCAGGTCACCTCGAAGGGGGTCAAGGGCTTCAGCTCGCGCCTGTCGAAGTGCTGCAACCCGCTGCCGGGCGACGACATCGTGGGCTACATCACGCGCGGGGGCGGGCTGGCGATCCACCGCAGCGACTGCAAGAACCTGCAGTTCCGGGCCGAGCGCGAGCCCGGCCGCGCGGTGCCCCTGTCGTGGGAGGATGGCACGGCGGGCGGGCTGCTCACCGATATCGAGGTGCTGGCGGTGGACCGCATGGGCCTGTTCTCGCACATCACCGCCGTCGTCGCCGATCTCGGGCTCAACATCCGCGCCGCGGAGGCGCATCTCGAGGACCGGCACCTGGCGCGACTTACCCTGCGGGTCGAGATCCGTGAGCGCCGCGACCTCGATGAGCTGATCGCGCATCTCAGCGCCCTGATCGATGTGGTCAGTGCTCGTCCGCTGAGCGGCACCGCGGGCCGATCCGCCGGGCGCGCGCCATCCAGCGGCAACTCCTGATCACGGGACCTCCCACCATGCCAGGCACCATCGTTGTGATCGGCAGCCTCAACCTCGACTACACGGCCTGCGTCCCCGCCCTCCCCCGGCCGGGTGAGACTGTGCTGGGTGGCAGCCTGATCGTCGCCCACGGCGGCAAGGGGGCAAACCAGGCCGTCGCCGCACGGCGCGCCGGAGCCACGGTCAGCCTGATCGGGTGTGTCGGCGACGACGCCGGCGGCCGCGGGTATCGCGACACGCTCGCGGCGGAAGGCGTCACCACCGCCGGGCTCCGCACGGTCCCCGGCGAGGCGACCGGCACTGCCCTGATTGTCGTGGAAGCCCACAGTGGCGAGAACATGATCGCCGTCTGCCCCGGAGCCAATGGACGCGTGACCGGTGACGATGTCGATCGGGCACGGGAGGCAGTGGCACAGGCTGATGTGCTGATGATGCAGCTCGAGGTCCCGCTGGACACCGTCTGCCATGCCGCCGCGGTGGCGCGGGAGGTGGGCACCCCGCTGATCCTGAACCCCGCCCCGATGCCCGCCGCGGGGCTCCCCGCGGGCCTACTCGC
>CAZIWQ010000506.1:1513-5507 GCA_964542355.1 uncultured Armatimonadia bacterium | reverse complement strand
GCTGCGGTCAGTACCCCCGGCCACGATCTTGCGCAGGAAGACGATATCCTCTCCCTGCTCCTTGACCGCCACCCGCATGTTCCTGACCCGAGGCAATGCCTGTGCCAGTTCGTTGAGGTGGTGGTAGTGAGTGGCAAACAGCGTCTTGGCCCCGATCCGCTTGACGATGTACTCCGCGACCGCCCAGGCGATGGAGAGGCCGTCGAAGGTGCTGGTGCCACGCCCGATCTCGTCGAGGATCAGGAGGCTGCGATCCGTGGCATTGTGCAGGATGTTGGCGGCCTCGGTCATCTCGACCATGAACGTGGACTGCCCGGTGGCCAGGTCGTCGCTGGCGCCGACGCGGGTGAAGATGCGGTCCACCAGGCCGATGCGGGCCCGGCGGGCAGGGACGAAGCTCCCCATCTGGGCCAGCAGGCAGATCAGCGCCACCTGCCGCAGATACGTGCTCTTGCCCGCCATGTTCGGGCCGGTCACAATCTGGAGCTGGTTCGTCTCACAGTCCAGCGCGGCGTCATTCGGTACAAACGCTTCCGCCACCAGCGCGCGTTCCACCACCGGGTGCCGGCCGTCCGTGATCTCCAGACAAGCGGAATCATCCACCGTCGGCCGGTTGTAGTCGTACTCGACTGCCACCCGAGTCAGCGAGAGCAGGACATCGATCTGGGCCAGTGCGCGGGCCGTCGCCAGGATCCGCTCGGCCCGCAGCGCCACTTGCCGGCGCACCTCGCAAAACAGGTCGTACTCCAGCCCATGGGACTTCTCCTCCGCGCCGAGGATCTTCTCCTCCATCTCCTTCAGCTCAGGAGTGATGAAGCGCTCGGCGTTGACGAGTGTCTGCTTGCGCTGATAGTGCTCCGGCACCAGGCGCAGATTGGGCTTGCTGACCTCGATGTAGTAGCCGAAGACGCGGTTGAAGCCGACCTTCAGTGACTCGATACCAGTCTGCCCGCGCTCCTGCTCCTGCAGGCGGGCGATCCACTCGCGGCCGTGGAGCATGGCGTCGCGCAGCTCATCGAGGTCGGCATCATAGCCGTCGCGGATCACACCGCCCTCCGTGATGATGGCGGGGGGCTCATCGGCGATCGCGCGCACCAGAAGCTGTGCCACATCCTGCAGCTCATCGACGCGGTCGCACAGCTCGGATAGCAGCGGCCCCGGGGCTTCCGACGACGCGGACGCGCACTCTCCGCCGACGGCGATCTCGCCCAGGGCGCGGCGCAGCTCGGGGAGAGCGGCGATGGAGCCGCCCAGCGCGGCGAGGTCGCGGCCGTTGGCGGTCCCGGCGGTGGTCCGGTTGGTGAGCCGCTCCAGATCGCGCACCGGGCGGAGGGCCTGCCCGATCCGCTCGGCTGCCACCCCGTCCGCCACCAGGGCCTGGATCGCGTCCAGCCGCCGGCAGATCGGCGCGACGGCCAGCAGCGGCTGCAGCAGCCACTGGCGTAGCAGCCGGGCCCCCATCGGCGTCGCCGTGCGGTCGAGCAGGGCCAGCAGGCTCCCCTCGCGCTCGCCCTCACGCAGTGTGCGCACCAGCTCCAGGTTGCGGCGCGTCGGAGCATCCACCACCATGAACTGGTGGGTCGAGTAGGTGGCGATCCCCGCCAGGTGAGGCAGGGCGTCCATCCGGTTGTGCTGCAGGTAGCGGAGGGCCTGCGCCGCGGCCGCTTGCGCCGCCGGCATCTCGTCACAGCCGAACCCGCGCAGCGAGTCGACCCGGAAGAACTCGGTGAGCTGCCGGCCGGGCGGGCGGAACTCGAGGTCATCGGCGGCGACCACCGTGAGGTGCGCCCCGCCGGCGCGCTGCGCGGCCTGCGCCAGCGCCGACTCGTCCTGCAGCGCCTCCGGCACCAGGAGCTCGGCCGGCTGCAGCCGGGCAATCTCATCTGCGACGAGGCTGAAGCGCCCATCCGCCGGCTCGAGCGCCGCCTCGAGCGTGCGCGGCGCATCGGCACGGGGGGCACGCAGCGGCAGCTCGGTCACCAGGAAATCGCCGGTCGAGACGTCCACGACGGCCACACCGGCCTGCTCGCCGGCAACCGCCAGTGAGAGCAGGAAGTTGTGCTCTTGCCCCTGCAGCAGCTCGTCCTCCATGAGCGTGCCGGGGGTGATGACACGGGTTACCTTGCGTTTGACGATGCCTTTGGCTTCGCGGGGGTCCTCGATCTGCTCGCAGATTGCCGCCCGGAAGCCCTTCTGCACCAGCCGGCGCAGGTAGCGGTCGAGCGCATGGTGCGGGACACCGCACATTGCGATCCGGTTGTCGCCAGCGTACTTGCGGCTGGTGAGCGTCAGCCCGAGCGCTTCCGCACCGACGCGGGCATCCTCGTCGAACATCTCGTAGAAGTCGCCCATCCGAAACAGGAGCAGCACATCAGGGTGGTCGCGTTTCGCGGCCGCCCATTGACGGTACATCGGTGTCAGGTCACTGTCGGCGCGCAATCGGGTGTCCTCTTGTAGGTTCTCAGGTGGCGGCTTTCAGCTCGGGGCGGCCACTGACGGTGGCCTCGACCAGCACCTCGATGAGCACCTCATCGCCTTCGGCAGAGAAGGCGCGGCGCTCGTCGATGCTGTAGCGGACATCGCGGGAGGCGGTCCCGGACTGCCGGGCGCGCTCGCACGCCAGGGAGGCGGTCTCCTGCTTCGCCGACTCGACTGCGGAGCCCAGGTCCTCGTACTCCGTGCGGCCGGAGCGCGTATGCACGACATAGTTGGCGATCTCGCCCGGCCGCACCACCGCTCGCTCGCGCACCACCACCTCACTGGCCACCGCCCCGATGGCGTTCGCGACCTCGGCGTGCTCCGGAATGACCACCCGCGCCCGGAGACACTCGCCCACGGCCGGGAAGAACGCGCCAACGGGAGCACCGATGGCCACGACCGGCCGGTCGTACGCCAGTGAGGCGCGCAGCCGACCAGAAGTCTCCGGCCGGAATACCAGCTTGAGAATCCCCGGCCAGCTCTCCGGGTCATCCCCCTGCACATCCGAGAACTCACGCGCGAGAACCTGCCCCCCCAGCCGCTCCACAATCGCCTGGCGCACCCGCCGCATGGCTTCCTCGGGCGCGATGCCCAGCAGGTCGGAGAACACACCCAGCGCATGGCGTGCCGCGTCGGCATCCCACGGCGCGAACTCACCCGTCACGTGGAGGATGTCGGTAGGTGTCAGGGCTGCGCGCTGCACAATCCCCAGTTGCTCCAGGCGTCGCGGCCGCACCAGGTGGCCGGAGGCCAGACCCATGCGCGAGGCCAGCCTTGCGCGCGCGAGCGGGCCCTCGCGCAGGGCCGCGACAACCCTCGACTCGTACGCGTCGAGCGCTCCCGCAAAGTCAGGTCGTGCCAGGGCAAAGAAATCGAGCTCCGCCGGACTCGAACGGTCGGTGATCAGGGACGCCTGCAGCCCGTCGAGTTGGCGCCTCGCCGCGGGGTACTGGTGGCACAGATAGGCCAGTGGCACGACACGACGGGGGCCGACAAGCAGCCGGCGGTCGCCCGTGAAGCTCAGGTAGCTGTCGCCGCCCAGCCCGGTGGTGGCGATGTCGGCGGCCTCGACGCTGGTGCGCCAGCCCCCCACCCGCGCCCCCTCGGGGTCGACGCGCACCAGCCCCTCCTCGATGACGGCCGTGTCCGTCGTCGTGCCGCCCATGTCGAGGATGATGGCCTCCTGCAGCCCGGTCAGGTGCTTGGCGCCGGAGACGCTCGCAGCCGGCCCGGAGAGGATCGTCTCGATCGGACGGGCCAGCGCCGTCTGGCGGTTCACCAGCGAGCCGTCCCCCTTCACCACCATCAGCGCCGCATCGACCCCACGCCGCGTGAGCGACTGCTGCACCGCATCCAGCAGCTCGCGAACCACCGGCAGCAAGCGCGCATTCAAGATCGCGGTGTTGGCCCGGCTCAGGTAGTTGAGGCGCGAGGACAGCTCGTGGCCACACACCACCGGCAGGTCGCACCGCTCTCCGATCATGCGCTTGACCATGAGCTCGTGCTCCGGGTTCTT
>CAZIWQ010000506.1:0-1498 GCA_964542355.1 uncultured Armatimonadia bacterium | reverse complement strand
GCTCGCATAGCCGGAGACGGCGAAGGCGTCCACTCCCGCGGCCAACAGCTCGTCAATCGCCGCGGCGATCTCGGCCGGGTCGGGCGCCGCCAGCTCGGTGCCGCCGATCGCCATCTGGCCCCGGAGCCGCTTCAGCGGCCGCCACGCGATGTCCCCCTCATCCCCGATCGCCGAGGACATGATCAGTGCGCCCGGGTTCCCCCCCTTGCCCTCCACGATCGAGTTCGTCGCCAGTGTCGTGGACAGGGCGACCAGGCGGATGCGTGCCGGCGCGGCGATGGCGAGCTCGTCGAGCGCCGCCTCGATCCCCAGGAGCAGGTTGTGGTGAGTCGTCAGGGCCTTCGCTTTCGCCAGCACGACCGAGGCCCGGAGGTCGTACAGAACGCAGTCGGTGTACGTGCCACCGGCATCGATGCCCAGCCCGATCAGGGGAGCCCCGCCGGCGTCCGGGCGCGCACCGGTCGGTGCCGGCTCACCAGGGGCCTCGGTCGCGCGGTCGGCCCGCCCGTCGGCAGTCGTCGCGGCCGGAGCGGCCGCCGGCGAGTCCGCACCGGTGAGGTCAGGTTCGGCCGGCGGCGTCCCGGCGGCCGAGACCGCAATCGTCGCGAAGATCCGGTCATCACCCGTCAGGGCCGAGCGCTGGCCGGGCCGGACCACGCAGACGCGATCGTCGTCCCACCGCCCCTCGAGAATGTCCCTCAGCAGCGAGGCGTCCCCAATGATGCGCTCATAGGTCCACCCGAAACTCTCTGCCATGTCGCGCGCATAGCTGGCGTAGCGTTCGCGGTCACCCACGCCCGTATCGATGAAGGCCGCCCGCGTATAGTTGCGCTTCCAGCTATCGAAGAAGTGGATGATGTCGGCGGCGTTGGCGGCGCCGTACTTCGCGGCGAACTTGGCATACCGCGGGTCGGCGGCGACGCTCTCCTCCTGAGCGCGCTTGTCACCGGCGAGGCGGCTCCCGAGGCTCTTCTTCTCGTACCAGCCCGGGGTTGTGTAGAAGGTCCCCGGGTGGCGCGCGAACTGGCGCCGGTACTCCTCGCGCGAGCCCAGGAACAGGGTCATGCAGTCGTGGATGCGCGGGATCACGACGGGCGTATCGCGCGCCAGCAGGCCGGAGGTGCCGCGCCCGCACAGGCCATAGCCGAGGATGATGGCATCATACCCGGCCCCCACCGCCGCGTCGATCTGCGTCTGTGCCTGCTCGCGCAGCAGGTGGGGGGTGCTATGGAGTCCGGCGTCAAGGAAGTGCAGGTGGATCTCATTGCCGCTCTGCACGGCCAGCTCACTGATCTCGGGCTCGAACACACCACACGCCACAACCTTGAGCTTCACGATAGGGCAACCTTTCTGCCTGACGAAGTGCCGGCACGGTTCGCCGGTATGGCGGGACCTGCCGGTCGCGGTGGCCTGAGAAGGTCAGCCAACCGGTACCGCGTAGGTCGACCGTCTCGACGGCGCTGCTTTTCGCGTCGTCCGGCGGTCCTGTCATCCTGAG
>CAZIWQ010000505.1:0-5511 GCA_964542355.1 uncultured Armatimonadia bacterium | reverse complement strand
GCTGAAGGCGAATACCTGGCGGGCGGACGCATCATGGCTCACCGCCCCGCGCTGCAGATAGGCCAGCGCTTCCCGCGCTCGCCCGGTGGCAGCGCACAGGTCGCCCAGAGTATCCAGCGTCTCCGCGGTGGCCAGGTGCGAAGGGCCGAGGGTCTGTCCTCTGATCGAGAGCGCCCTCAGCAGTAGCGGCTCGGCGTCGTGGGGCCGCCCCAGCAGGCAGTAGAGCGACCCCAGGTCTTGCAGCGTGGCTGCGGTCACCGGGTGGTCCGGACCGAACGCGCGTTCATTGATGGCCAGCGCGCGCGTGAGGTAGCCTTCCCCGCCGTCCCAGTTGCGCAGGCCGGCGTACATGACGGCCATGCCGGTATAGCATATCGCCGTCTGCGGATGCAGCGGCCCCAGGATGTTCCCGCTGATGTCCAACGCCCGGTCCAGCAACGGCTGCGCCTCACTGAAGCGGCCGAGGCGCATCTCTACGCCGGCAACGTCGAGCAGGCTGGTGGCGATCCGCGGGTCGGCGGGGGGGAGAGTCTGCTCGCGGATCGATAGTGCCCGGCGGAACAGCGGTGCCGCCTCCTGGTCCCGCCCCAGGCGCTGCAGAAGGGTGCCCAGACTACTCAGGGCCTCGGGCCGGGCCGGGTCCGCCTCCGGCTGCTTCTCCGCAATCGCGAGCGCCTTCGTGAGTGCGGCCTCCGCATCCGCGTAGCGCCCCACGGCCTCGTAGCATTGGCCCAGAGTGCCGGCACTACGACCGGTGTCCGGGTCGTCGGGTCCCAGCAGAGCGGTCTTCTCGTTGAGGGCTTGCGTGGCCGCCTGGAGTGCCTGCTCATACTTCCCCGCCTCGAGCAGCGCGGCGGCCTCGCGGTCCCACTGGCGCACCTGCTCGAGCCGCCACGGACGGTCTTCCGCCGGGTCACCGGGCTGCCCCGCCGCTCGCTCGCGGGCCTCTTCGAGTCGCCGCCGCAGCGGCGCGGCATCAGCCTCGCGGCCGGCCAGCACGTAGAACTCGGCCAGGTCCTTAACGGCGGCGAGGGTCTGGGCGTCGTAGCGCCCCAGGTCTCGCTCCCGGGTCTGCACGATGCGCTCCAGCAGCGGACCGGCCTCGCCGTAACGCCGGGTGCGAAGGTAGAGCACGGCCAGGTTGCGGACGCTGCCCAGCGTCCGGGGGTCGTCCGGGCCGATAATCTGCTCCCGGATCTGCAGGGCGCGCTTGAGCAGTGGCTCGGCCTCGGCCCACCGCTCCAGGCGGAGGTAGAGCACGCCCAGGTTGCTCAGGGCCAGGGGGCGGCTGGGATGGTTGGGCTCCAGCTTCGCATCCCAGATCTCCAGTACCCGGCGCAGCCGCGGCTCGGCCTCGGCATACTGCTTCAGGCCCATGTAGCACAGCGCGAGGTTGCTCAGACTGGTGCCGGTGTCGGGGTCATCCGGGCCGGAGAGCCTCTCCTTGCGCTGCAAGGCATCGAGCGCGAGAGGTAGGGCTTCGGCGTACTTCCCGGCCCCGCACAGCGCCGAGACCTGCGTGTCCAACTCGTGCGCGTGGCGCAGTTGAGTACTGGTATGCTCCTGGGCGAAGCCGGAGCAACACAGCAGAGGCAGCACCAACAGCACCGGCGTGAGGCGATGGCGCGCCACGGCGGTGCCTGCGTGACCACGACAGAGCCCACCTTGGGGCAGCTTGACCACCGTCCTGTGTGGGATTGCGCAAGAAATGCCGGCAGTCGCCTGTTCCGCGCAGGAGAAGCACCGACCTGCAGCGAATGGGTACCGAGATGCAGGCGGCGAGCGCCGCTGAATGCGTTCCGCGGGGGAGCTTGACTTACGGGGAGGACCAACGTGGGGCGCGGCTTCACACTGATCGAGCTGCTGGTGGTCATCGCCATCATCGCCATCCTCGCGGCGATCCTGTTCCCGGTCTTCGCCCGGGCCCGCGAGAAGGCGCGGCAGACAACCTGTGTCTCCAACCTCAAGCAGCTCATGAGCGCGTGCCTGATGTACGCGCAGGACTATGATGAGATGCTGCCCAGTGGCCGGCCGCAGCACACCGGGCCGGTGCAGTTGATGGATGTCGGGGGGGCCGGGAACTGGGGGGTATGCACCAACGACTCCAATGCCTCCTGGCAGCACGTGATCGTCCCGTATGTGAAGAACCAGCAGGTGTTCCTCTGCCTGTCGAATACAGTCTACCGGGGGAACATTGACTGCGAGTTCTACTACCCGTGGGCCCGTGCCCTGGGCGCGCCGAACAACTATGGCATCAACTGCCGGTTCGGCACCGATGGTGGCTTTGCGATGGTCAACATGCCCCGGCCGGCCGAGGTCATCTACATGGCCTGTGGCCTGAACTACGGGGGGGGGTGGTGGCGAGCGTTCCTGCCGGCGTACGGGGGGTGTCGGGCGACACGCTACTACCGCGAGATCCACAACGGGGGCCTCAATGTCGGCTTCGCCGATGGTCACGTCAAGTGGGCCAGCAGCTCGCGGCTCTTCGCCAAGACGATGAGCGACTGGCAGACCAAGCTGCCCTGGCACCCGCAGAGTGAGACGCCGGGACCAGGATGGTAACCACCGCGGGGGAAACGTGAAGGCTGCAGACACCCCGACATGGGACTATCGGCGCGCCATCGTGCTGGGTCTGGCAGCGACAGTCGGGGGGCTGCTGCTCTACCTCCTGGGCGCCTTCGACTTCGTCGACCTCAAGCTGCTCGACCTCAGCTTCCGCCTGCGACCGCCACGACAGGCCAACCCCGCCATCGCAATCGTCGCCCTTGACGACACCAGCTTGGCGGGCGCACCACGCACGACGCCTCTGCCGCGCGATTACCTCGCCCGGCTCATCACGGCCGTGTCGCGCGGCGGCCCCGCGGCCATCGTGCTGGATGTGCTGCTCGACCAGGCCGGGGCGGCGCCCGGCGAGGATGCCGCCTTGATCCGGGCCCTCGCCGGCAGCGGGCGGGTGCTCTTGCCTGCCGCCGCAGCTCCAACCGCCACCGGGACAGTGCGGCCATGCCTGCCGCGGGCCGAGTTTGCGCGGGTGGCACTGGCGGTCGGTACTGTGAGCTTGCGCGAGTCGGCGGCCGACGGCATCGTGCGGCGCTTCGAGACCCGTCGCCCCGCGACCGCCCCGCAAGCCTTGCCGGAAGCGACCCTCCCCGGCCTGGCCGCCGCTGCCCTGCGCACCCCAAACAGTGGCCAGGAGGCGCTGATCCGGTCGGCACGCGAGTCGGTACCGGCGCGCGATGGCGATGTGCGGTACGTGGACTATGCCGGGCCACCGGGCACGTTCTACGCCACCCCGGCGCGCCAGGTCCTGCAGGAGCCCGCGACCGCGCTGCTCCTCCGGGACAGGATCGTGCTGATCGGCAGTACGGCCGCCGCGAGTGGTGATTTCCTGCGCGGGCCTCTTAATCGCGGCGACCCGCCGGACAACCTCATGCCCGGTGTCGAGGTCCTGGCCAACTGCATCGACAGCCTGCTCGTGGCACGGCCGCTGCGCCCCGTCTCGCCGCTCGCCACACCTCTCGCCATGCTTGCGGGCGCCATCCTGCTGCCCGTGCTGCTCGTGCGTCTGCCGTCGGTGTGGGGCTTCCTGAGCTCTGCCGTACTGGTCGTCGGTGCTCTGGCGCTGACACCGGTGCTGTTCGTCGTCGCCGGGATGCACTGGCCGGGCGGCGGGCTGGCAGCAGGCCTGCTCATGGTCGGCGGCACCGTCGCCTGCGACCGTCACTTCCGCGCTCTGGCCCGCGCGCGCACCATCCGCGAGGCATTCTCACGCTATCTGGCTCCCAGTATCGTCGACCAACTGGCCGCTAGCGGTGAGCTGCCGGCGCTGGGGGGGCATCTGCAGCCGGTGAGCGTGATGTTCTGCGACATGCATGGCTTCACCGCGATCTCACGCCAGTTGCCGCCGGAGCAGCTCGTGGCCATGCTGAGCGCCTTCTTCGAGGCGATGTCCGAGCCGATCCTCGCCGAAGGCGGCTTCCTTGACAAGCTGGTCGGCGATCAGATCATGGCGTTGTTCGGTCTGCCGGGGGTGCGTGACGATGACCCCGTGCGAGCGGCCCGGGCGGCGCTGCGGATGCGGGTGGCGCTGCCTCGCTTCAACGATCGGGCAGAGCGCCACGGATGGCCAACCGTGACCGTCAGTATCGGGATCCACTGTGGTGAGGCAGTGGTGGGCAACGTCGGCTTCCGCCGGCGCATGGACTATACAGCCATGGGCGATGTCGTCGTGCTGGCGCAGCGGTTGCAGTCCTCGTGCTCGGACTTCGGCGCGGATATCCTGATCAGCGCCGCAATGGTCAGGGCCCTTGGCGATGGCTTCGTGACACGACTTGTGGGGACACAGCAGCCGAAGGGCTGGGGTGACACCGTCGCGATGCACACGCTGGTGGGCGAGCACGGCGGCGAGGCGGAACCCGCGGATGACAGGGAGGGGATGTCGTGAGAGCGACCACTGTCCGGTGGTACGTGGCCTGGGTGGTGATCATGCTGGTGCCCGGTGTGCTGGCTTACGGCCGGCAGGCGCCACCGGCGGCGGTAGTTACCAGCGTGAAAGGCTGTGTGGTCGTGGAGGGGTCTGGCCCCCGGCGCACGGTTTCGCCCGGGTCGGCCTGCCCACTGCGTGTCGGTGACCGGGTGAGTGCGGCCGCGGGCTCCCAGGCGAAGCTCATCTATCCGGATCGCGCCCCCCAGTTGCTGCTCGGAGGCCACAGCATCGTGGTTGCCGCGGCCCGCGCCGGCAGTGACGGCTCCGCCTCATGCGATCCAGTCCTGGTACGCCTGTGGCAGGCAGTCGTGTCTCGTCTCCGGTCGTCCTTCGTCGCGGAGCGGGCTGCCCCGGGGGCAGCCTCGAGGGGCGAAGACGGCCCGATCACCCTCCTCGAGCCCCGCAACACAAAGGTCGCGTCCCCCCGGCCGCAGTGGCGCTGGTGTGGGCCCCGCGGAGTCGACACGTACCTCGTGGTGATCGAGACGCGCGGCGGGGGGGTGGAGGTAGCCCGCTTCCCCTCGCGCCAGACGACTGCCGCCTACCCCGACCGACTGCCGCCATTGCAGCCCGGGCGGAAGTACATCTGGTACGTTCAGGATGCTGACGAGCCCGACTGCGTGTCCCGGAGCGCGTGGTTTGCGGTGTTGTCCGAGACGCGGGCGACGAGCTACCTGGCCGAGGTGGCCCGGGCTCGGGCACTGTATGCGCAGGACCCGGCAGTTCAGGCCGAGGTGCTGGGCCTGTTGGCAGACAACTACCGTCTGTACGCGGAGGCGGCGCGGCACTTCACAGCCGCGCTCGAGCTCAGCCCCCGGGATGGGCATCTGCGGCGGGCGCTGGCCGGAGCCCAGGCGGCAATGGGCTTGACCGATGACGCGGCCCGCACGCTCCAGGGCCTCGCCGAGCCCCGGCGCGAGGAGTGCGATGCATGGTGGCTGCCCCCACCGTTGGGTCAGCCACAGTAGCGCAGCGTGTCAGCGCTGGCTGACCGGCGCGACCAGTCTGCTCCTCAACCTTCCGCC
>CAZIWQ010000504.1:0-5528 GCA_964542355.1 uncultured Armatimonadia bacterium | reverse complement strand
GTAGCGTTCGTCCCAGGTTGCCGAGTACAGGTCGATCATGGTGCGCAACGCGCCGCCGGTCATGCGGTGCGCCCAGCCGTGGGTCGGGCCACTGGGGCGCGAGGCCTCCCACAGGTAGTAGTCTGCCTCCTCCTCCAGCACATCCCACGCCCGGCGGTAGCCGGTGAGGTAGAACTGCAAGAGCAACTGGTCGATGTGCGAGTCGCACCCCAGCGGGTACATGTCGGCCGCGTAGTGCAGGATGCAGCTATTGCCCCCGTGACGCCCGCCGCGACGCCGCTCGAAGGGCTTCAACTCGGTGTTCGTGAGATGGGCCATGTCGATGTCCATCACATGGCGGGTGTTGTCGAGGGCCCACTGCAGGAATGTGCGGTCGCCGCTGCGCAGGAACTGCACCCACGGCATCACCGGGTGGCCGTAGAAGCGTGAGCCCCAGCAGCGCCAGCCGTGGCGCTGCCAGTTGCCCTGGGCATCGCGGTCGAGGTTGTAGTTGACATCCCCGTAGTCGATCATGCCATAGTTGCCCAGCGTGTCGCGGAGCCACTGGTAGCGGTACAGCCCGAGGTCGAAGCGCTTCTCATCCTCGGGGAACCGCTGGTCGTCCCTGGGGAGGATCGGGCCGACGACATCGCTGGCGCACATCCACTGCGGCGAGGCGGTGACGATGACCGGCTCATCCAGCGTCCGGCAGGGCTCCGGGCTCGGCGTCGCGGCCGGGTGGAACACGAGCAGGAGGTCGTTGGACTTGGCCAGCCCAAACGCCTGGTCGAACTGGTCCAGGCCTTGCTTGTACCAGTCCTGCCAGTACACCCGGTTGAACTTCGCGTAGCCCTCCGGGCCCAGCACGGCCCTGGCATCAAAGTCCAGCAGCTTCTCGCCGTGGGCGGGCCACAGGTGGGCGATGAGGGTGTTCTCCCGGACCTCGAGCTCGCGGGGGAACTCCTGCCAGAAGCGGCGGAGGCCGACGGTCAGGCCGGCGTCCGACCCGGACAGGTCCGCCCAGCCGGCCGCGCGCTTCCCGGCCGCCAGCTCCTTGCCGCCGTCGCCACGCACCACGAAGCGGTCGGCCGCCTCTTGCAGCACGTAGCCGGCGCCGGAGGCCCGGATGGTCTCTGTCCCGTCGAGGCCGAAGGTCGCCTGCAGCGCCGGCCGGGCGAGGCGGAACGGCAGGGCAATGTCGCGGATCTGGTTGGTGTCAGTGTCAAAGGCGATGACGAAGGTGTGCTCGACCTTGATGACGCTGCTACCGGCCCGGGCGTGGAGACGCGCGATGTGCTGGCACAGGCGCTGACCGGCCGGCGAGGTGTACCAGCCCGCCACCTTGATGATGGCGGCCAGCGGCCCGGCCTGCTCCACCGTCACCGTGTACTCATCGGTGCTGCTGAGTGAGTAGACCACGCCCTGCGCGTCAGCGATCGTCGGCGGCGGGTTGCTCCCGGCGGCGATGAGGGGGGTGCCCTGAGCGTCGGCGACCGCATGCAGCAGGCCGGCCTGCTTGCGGCTCACGGAGAACTCCAGGGCCCCCGTCTTCACCGTGACCAGCTCGGGGGTCTCAGCGACCGTCACCGCCGGCGGGACGGCCGGTGGCGAGACCTGCGTGCCATACTCGAGCGCATACCGGCCGGTCGGCTTCACGGTGGCATCGATCAGGACCCACTTCACATCCCCGTCAGCCCGGTGCCAGGTGGCGGTGCGCCGGATGTGCGCGGGGACCGGTTGACCGTCCTCCAGCAGGCGGATGTTGCCGGCCGACGCGAGGGCCCCGCGCGGGAACGGCACACCGAACGTGACCGGGCATTGCGGCAGCTTGCTGCCCGCGGGGACCTGGACCTGCAGGGGGATCTGTGCCCTCGTCGCCGGGGCGACGGTGCGAGTGAAGGCGGGTAGGTAGCCCTCGGTGGGCTTGAGTTCCTGGGCGACGAGCGGCACGGCACCAAGCAGCGCGATGGCGAAGCTAAGCAAACGCATCAGAGCACCTCGTTGTCTATGGTCCGTCAGCCCTTGCGTGTGACGTATGGCAGCGCGGCAGCGTGCAGGGTGGTGACGTCCTGCAGAAGCTGCGCGGCGGCCGGCGCCACCACCGGCGCCTCGCCCTGGTACAACCGGTCCTCCAGCTTCAGCCGCGAGAGGAACGCCTCGGCCGTCTTGTCCACGTACTCCTGCATCTTCGGGTCCTGTGTGTTCTTGTAGAGCGGCTGACCCGCCGCGGCCTTCTGGTCCGCGGGCGGCACGACTACATCGAAGTGATCCCGGTAGGCCGCCGCCAGCTCGGACAGGAGCCGGTGGGCCTGCTCGATGGACTGGAGCGCCGCGGCGAGGGCCGCGTTGCGCTTCACTGCCCCGGCAAGCTGCGCGCGCGCGGTGAGAATGCCCCGGTGGGCCGTCGCGAAGTCCCCGGCGGCGTAGGCTGCGGCGGCGCTACGGGCGGCAGCCGCCGGCACCGTCAGGTCGCACCCATTGGCCTGTGCCTGCGCGGCGTCGATCTGATAGAGAGGCTGCTCGCCGTCGTAGTAGCCCTGGTGCACGACCGGCATGACCTGCGCCGCCTGCGCGGGCGTCCCGAGGAAGAACGCTCGGCCGTCGCCTGGCGCAAGCTCCACTTCGCAGCCGTTCACGGGTACCGCGCTCGCTTCCCGGAGTGCGTGGAGGTCATACAGCGCCTGCCCGGCGGGCACGAGTGCCGCGTTGGCGCTCAGGGCTGCCTGCTGCTTCCCCACGATGTCCTGGTTGACGACCACGACAAACCAGCCGCCCTCGCGTCGCTTGAGGGTTCTCGCCAGCACGGCCGGCCCCTGCTTGCGGAGACCTGCGGCCTCGAGCTGAGCACAGCGCACCTGGAGCACAGCCTCATCGGAGACCCGGGTGTCGAGCAGTGCCGGGCCGATGGCGGTGATGAAGCGACCCGCCTCCCGCATCGCCTCCCAGGCCGGGGTCTCGGCGAGCCACGAATCGATGGCCGGGTAGAAGTAGTACTGATTGTAGCGCCAGCATGGGGGCGAGGAGGAGCCGTGGAAGGTGATGCCCTTCCCCCCGTTGGCGATGGTCTCGTAGAGCATCAGTTGCTGCTCGGGCTTGGTAGGGAGCTGCCAGGTGTACTCCTCGCGCCCGCCGAACGCCTGCAGCATGACCCAGACCGGCGCGGAGGTGTGGGTCGCGCAGAACCGCACCATCTTCGCGAGCGCCCACGGGTCGCGCCCGCCGCTCTTCTGGTTGCGGATCGGGTATTCGTCACCATAGTAGATGGGCATGTAGGGGAGGAACTCGGTGCGGTTGAGGTTGAGGATGACGAGCACGGGGTGTGCGGGGTCGACCTCGCGGTACACGTTCTGGATGAGCAGGTACAGGGGGACATACTCGCTCCCCGGCTCGTCGGAGAAGTCGTAGGCCGCGACGAGGTCGCCATACTGTGCGACGAACTTCCGCCGCAGGTCGAGCGAGAAGGGTGCCGTCACCCGCTCGAGCGCCACCTCGCGGGTGATCGTGGCCGGGGGCGGCTGCTCCTGCTGGCGCCCGGCCTCGTCCTTCGCGAAGCGCCGCAGCATGTCGTTGCGGGGGATCAGCCGCATCCCATACTCGCGCACGAGGTCACAGATCGGGCTGTGGCCCGTGTCGCGAACCGCCGGCAGGATCGCGTGTTCCCCGACCATGTAACTGTTCATGTAGCAGCGGCGGTAGGCCCGGAGCTGGCGGCGGACCTGGTCGGTGGGGGTGCCCGCCTCGGCGCCCTGCATCCCCCGGAAGTACTCGGCATAGGGGAAGAACCCGGTGGCCGCCGGGAACTCGGCCAGCCGCTCGGGCGGCCGCGGCAGGTCCATCAGGGGAGACTCGTCCAGCGACTGCGGCGAGATGGCGGCGACGAGCCGCGCGGCCCCGGCCTGTGTCTGCAGCGTCATGCGCGCCACTGGCGCGCCGGCCCACGGGAGGGCGACGGTGCTCGCCTTCGCGGAGGTGACCGCCACCGACTGCCTCACCGGTGCAAGCCCCTCCGCGGTCGCGGACAGCTCGGCCTGGATGCTCTCCCCCAGCGCCGACAGGGCCACTTCGCGGCGATCGGCCTTCCCCAGCGCCAGCGGGGTGAGCCCCAGCGCCAGCGTCTCCCCCGCCGCGACGATCGGGGCGTTCGAGGACAGCTCGGCGATGGTGTAGCTTGTCTCCCATTTCCCTCCCGGCGGGATCGCGACCGGCTGGTAGTACCACTCCACGGTCTGCAGGTCCTGGTTGGCGTACAGGTATGCCTTCTCCGTCCCGGCCTTGTCGAACAGGAATACCAGTCCGCCGCTGCCGTGCAGATCGGTGCAGGCGATCCACCCGGCCGCGGGGTTGGGCAGGTCGAGGCCCCACTTCATGAGGCCCGGCTGGGGTCGGACGACGCGCAGACCGCCCGCCAGCGGGCACGTCGCCAGGCGCTCACCCGGGGGCAGGCACTGCTGGGCGCGGAGCCGGAGCGTGCGCGCCTCGGCAGCGGTATTGGTGACCCGCAGGTGCACATCCAGCGTGGCCGCCCCCGCGCGCAGCGCGACCTCCTTCTCGATCACCAGTCCGGCCGGCAGCCCCGGCGCCGGCCCGTGGGTGACAAGCACGCGCCGGCGCGGCTCGAGCACCTCGATCGTACAGGCGGCGTCGCGAAGCACACCCGGGTAGTCATCCCCCGGGACGATCTCCGCCGCCATCCCTCCCGGGCGCACACCGCTCCACAGGGTGAGGTCGCGCTCCTGCCGCTTGGAGTAGATCGCATGCAGGCGTCCGCCGAGCAGCGGCTCAATCTGAACGCGCAGGAGATCGTTCTCAAGCACGTCGTCCGAGGCCTGCAGCGACACATCATCAAACCACGCCGGCCCCTCGCCGTCGTTGCGCAGATAGACCGTCAACTGGGCCGTCTCCGGAGCGGTGGTGAGCGGCAAGACGAGCTCGGCCCACTCTGTCTGACCGCTGACGTGCCGCGAGCTCACGTACTGCAGTTGCGTGCCATCCTTGTTCGCGGTGATCATCGAGAGGTAGGCCGTGGCGTCTTTGGCGCAGCGGAACCATGCCCGCAGCACCAGCTTGCGCACCCCGATGATCGGTGGTGCGACTTTGTGGCCGATCAAGTTGTTGTTGCGGGGAGTCCCGTCGGTGATCTTCGCCGGAGGCACGCCGGTGATGACGACGCAGCGCTTGCCGGTGCGCGCCTCGTCGGAGAGTGCCCCCTTGCCGTGAGGGTTGCTCCAGTAGACCGGCTCCCAGGCCGCGGCGAAGGTACCGGCCGCGTTCGGTTCCTCAAAGCCGGGGTTGGTGATGAGGTTGCTATCCTCCGCCGTCCAGCCCGAGGCGCCCACCAGCATGCCGATGCAGAGCACCATTGCCATCCGGAAGTACACCATCTCGCGCCTCCTGGTCCTCTCGACGCCGCCAGTGCGCCGTTAAGGATGATCCCATGGGGCCGGCCCGCTGCAAAGATTGGTCGGTGCAGAGCCCACGGGTGGGGTCGTTGTAGCCCGGAGGGCGGCCGTCCCGCCTTGCGGGACCACCGGCGGAAGCCGGTGGATTCC
>CAZIWQ010000503.1:0-5540 GCA_964542355.1 uncultured Armatimonadia bacterium | reverse complement strand
CGCATGCGCTCCTCAGGATGACAGTGACCTGCAGGCGCGGTTCGCGCGTCTCGCGCGACACGACCCCGCCGACCGGGACGGTCGGCCTACGCGAGTGCCACTCATGCGGTCGTCGCGCAGGTCGCGCGTCTTGCGCGACACGCCCCCGCTAGCGCGGGCCGGGTGGCGGCCCGCCGCCGCCCGCTTGTGCCTTCGCGCTCGGCGCGTTGCGCGGATGGATCGTCAGGTTCAGGCTCGGGCCCGCCGCATGGCGGATGTCGACCCGGACGAGCCTGGCGGTCGAGTCGCCGAAACTGGCTTGCAGCCGCGGGAAGCTCTCCCGCGTCGTGCCGGCAAGGCGCACCATCCCCGTGGCCTCCGCCCGATACTCCACGCGTGTCCCGTCCAGGAGAGTGACCAGCAGGTGGCTCGGCTGCGGGAGGGCGAGCTGACGCGCGAGCTGCAGGTCGTCGCGCAGACGCGCCACAAGGGTCAGTGCCCCCCCGTCGGCCTCGGAACGCTTCGTCTCGCGGGCGAGGGCGCGGTCGGTCAGGAACACCATCTGCAGCCCGAGAGTGGCGATGAGGGCGACCAGTCCGGCGGCCACGACGGTCTCCACCAGTGTCATGCCGTGGCGGCGGCGCAACAGCCGATGGGTGCGGGAGCACGAGACGAGGCTGCTGCCCCGGTACCCTCCTGGACGGAACCGCGCAGACCTCGCCTCGCTGGCGCTGTCATCCTGAGGAGCGCGTGCGGCTTCGCAGAAGCCGCCGCGACGAAGGAACTGCTCTTGCCCACAGGCTCCGTCCCATGGGGCAGATCCTTCGCTGTCCCGCGGCGCGGGACGGCCGCTCAGGATGACATGCGCGCGGGGCGGCGCGGGACGCCCGCTCAGGGTGACATCGGTGCGGGGAGGCGCTGAACGCCGCGGCGTCAGTACGCTCATGGGTCCATCCCCCGCTTCGCCGTCACCATCACAAGCTGCTCGCGGTGCGGCGTGCCGCCCCCCCAGGTAACCGTTGCGGTGACCTCGCGGGTGTCCGGGGCGGGGCCCGGCGCGACGGCCAGCCAGCCGGCGACGTGCTCGAACCGCGGCAGCGAGGAGGGCGGGATCGGGTAGCGGCCGAGGGCCGGCAGGTGCGCGTAGCCGCCGGCGCGCAGCGTCTCGAGCTGGGCCTCCAGAGCGGCGGTCGCCGCATTGCGCTCCGCCGTCACCTGCACCACACGCGCACCGGCGCGGTAGGTCTCCAGCACGATGGCCATCGCGGCCGTGAGGATGAGCATCGCGACGAGTGCCGAGATGAGGGAGACGCCTCTGCGGCCCCGCGGTCGGTGCCTCATGCTGGGCCTCCTCCCCCGAGCTCCGGCGGTAGCTCCCGGGAGCGGTTCAGCCGCACGGATGACAACAGGCGGCCGTTGCCCCGCATGACGACGACCAGCAGACACAGCCCGAGGCCGAAGGCCACAGCATAGGAGACCGAGACGCAGGCCGAGGCGACACTGACCGCGAGCAGCAGCAGGACTAGCAGTTGCCCCATCGCCCAGGTGACAAGGCCCACCGTGGCCACCGCTCCCATCAAGCTCCCGCGGGCATCGCGGTCGGTCATTGCTCCGCTCCCAGAATCCGCACAATGTCGTCCAGGCACACCAGGCCCTGCCTGGCCTTGCCGAGGGCCAGCGCGTGGAGGGTCGGGATGCCGAGCTCGCGCAGCCGGCGCTCGAAGCCGGGGGCCGGTGCGTTGTCCATCGCCAGCTCCTGCAGCGCGGCCGTGACGGGCGTGACCTGGATCACGCCGATGCGCCCCGCGCGCCCGGTCTGGTCGCAGTTGGCGCAGCCGACCGGCCGCCGGAGCTCCCAGCCGGCGATGTCAGCACTCGTCAGGCGCAGCGCCGCGAGCAGCGTCTCGTCGGGGGGGGCCGCGGTGGCGCAGTCACACAGTCGCGGCAGCAGCCGCTGTGTCACCAGGCACCGCACGGCGGATGACGACAGGAAGGGAGCGATGCCCAGCTCCGCCAGGCGGGGGAAGACGCCCCCGGAGCCGCCGGCGTGCAGTGTGGTGAAGATCAGGTGCCCCGTCATCCCGGCCCGCACGGCGATCTCAGCGGTCTCTGCGTCGCGCACCTCGCCGACCATGATGACATCCGGGTCCTGGCGCAGGATCGTCTTGAGGGCGGCTGCAAAGCTGATGCCGGTCTCGGTACGCACGCCGGTCTGAGTGGCAAAGCCCAGGTCGCGCTCGACGGGGTCCTCGACGGTTGCGAGCCGGGTGGCGCCCTGGCTCTGCTCGTGCAGGTAGTGCATGGAGGCATACATGGTCGTGGTCTTGCCGGCTCCGGCCGGGCCGGTCAGCACGATCAGCCCCCCCGGGCTGGCGAGCGCCGTGCGGTAGTCGGTGAGGTCGTCCGGCTCGAAGCCCAGCTCGTCGAGGGTCATCAGGCCTCGCGCCGGATCGAACAGGCGCACCGTCGCTGTCTCGCCGTGCAGGCTCGGCAGCACCGTGAGGCGGAGGTCGACGGGCCGGTCGAGCGTCAGCGCGACATGGCCCTCCTGGATCACGTCGTGGTAGTAGCTGGCCAGGCCGGCGGCGGTCTTGAGGTGTGCCACGAGCCGGGCCCCGACGTCCTGCGGGAGACGGCAGACCGGTCGGACGAGCCCGTCCACGCGCCAGCGGACCTCCATGCCCGCCGCCTCCGGCACCAGGTGCACGTCGCTCGCCTGGGTGAGGGCGGCCTGGGTGAGCAGCATGAGGGCGAGCTCGGGCACATCGACCGGAGCACTCTCGAGCAGTGCGTTCACCTGCTCGGTCACCTCGGCCGGCGCCAGCCGGCGCAGATACACCGCCTGCGACTGGCGCGCCACCCGGCGGATGCCCGCCTCGATGGCACGGCGTGCCCATTCGGCATGGGAATAGCGCATCCCCGCGACGGTCCAGGCCGGGCGCGCGGCCCCGAGCTCGACCACGAGGGTCGTGCGGCGGCCGCCCAGCACGCGGACGGCCGCGACCTCGGGCCACTCCGCGGCCTGGACCCCACCATCCGCGATGTGGCTACCGGTGATCGCGAGCCCCTCCGGGGCAACATGGAGTGCGACCCCGCGGCCCTCGAAGACCTGTTCCTCCTGCCTGTCGAGCGTGGCGGCCATGGCGGCTCCCTTCCCTCACTGAGACAGCTCACTGATGATGCTGATGAGCGGCAGGAACATCCCCAGCCCCACCGCGGCCACCACGAGCCCGAGCAGCAGGATGGCGAACGGCTCGACGAGGCCCATCGTCCGGCGCGTGAGTGCTTCGGTCTGCGCGACATAGAGGCCGGCGATGACGCCGCACGCCTCCGGCAGCGTGCCACTGTGCTCCGCCGACCCCAGACGCCAGAGGAAGGCGGGAGCCAGCGTACCGGCTTCCCGCAGGCTTGCGGTGAGGCTCTCGCCACCGGCGGCGACCGCCTCGGCGCGGCGCATCGCCGCGGTCAGGGCCTCGCTCCCGGAGGCCTCGCCGGCGAGGCGCAACGCCTGCGGCGCCGCCACGCGGTGCCGGATCAGCAGGCCGAGCGTCGCAAGCATGCGCGCCACCGCGGCACTGAAGGCAAGCTGCCCCAGGACCGGCACCCGCAGCCACCAGTAGGAGAGCTCCAGCCGCCCGGCCGCACTGCGTCGGTAGACGAAGTAGATGACTACGGCCACCAGGGCTGCCAGGAACAGGGGGGTGACGATCTTCGGCACAACTTGCGAAACCCACAGCAGCACGAGTGTGATGGTGGGGAAGTTATCGTCTGACATCCCCAGCTCGCGGAACAGCGAGATCATCTTCGGCGCCAGGAAGGAACAGTAGAAGGTGAGCACGAGCGTGGCCAGGCAGGCCACGAACAGGGGATAGAGCAGGGCGAGGGAGGCGCGGTGCAGGAGGCCGAAGGTGGCCTCGCCCTGGGCGGCGAGGTCTTCGAGCGCCTCCGGCAAACGGCCGGAGACCTCGGCGGCCCTGACCACCGCCACGACCTCCGGGGCGAACAGGCGTCCGTAGGGAGCCATCGCCTCGGCGAGCGAGGCCCCCGCGGCCACCGCCTCGCCCATCCCGCGGAGCGCTCCGGCCATCCGGGGATTGGGGCTGTCCCGGGACAGGAGCGTGAGTGCGGTGGCCAGCGACGTCCCGCCGCGCAAGGCCGCGGCAAGCTGGCGGTAGGTGTTCAGGCGGTCGAGCTCCGCGACGGGTCTGTTGTCGGGGGAGCGGGGCGCCTCGGCCGGCCCGCAACGGGCGACCGTCGTGCCTCCGGCCTTGAGAGTCAGGAGTGCGGCGGGTAGGCTGGGCGCGTGGATCACAACTCGTGTCGTCGGCGCTGCCGCGGTCATGTACCAGTAGGCTGGCAACCCGGAGACCCCCTTGCCGAGTGGCTGACGCTGAATATCTACACCTGAGCCCGGAAGCGTGTTCCATCCGGCCTACAGGTTCACCAGCCGAGCAGCCGCGCAGCGTTCCCCCGGAAGTAGTCCTCGATCTGGCTGTCGGTCAGCCGCGCCGCACACAGCGCCGCCTTCACGGCCCGCAGATTCTCGAGTCCCACCAGGGGTAGCCGGAGTCCGGCGGCGTAGGTCGGCGGAGTGAGCGGACTGTCCTCGTCCACCCACACGAAGGTGTCGCCCACGCTGAAGTTGGTCCCGCGCATGTGACTGACATAGAAGTCGGAGCCATACAGCAATCGCTGCGGTCCGAGCACATCGAGCGCGGCCGTTACTGCCAGCGAGCTGCATACGGCCGAGGTGTCCACCCACAGGTTATCCAGCCCGGCGAGCGCGGGGAGGCCCTCCAACACATGGTACGGGTTGAAGCCCCGGGCGCAGTGGTCGAGGATGATCTGCGCGCGCGGATAGCGCTCGCAGTAGCGCCGCACCCAGTATTGGTTGGAGGCGTCGGCGATGCCGCGGGAGCGGACGAGGTGGAGCGTGATCGTCCACCCCTCCTCGTCGGCGATGGCCATGAGCGGCTCGGGGAGGTAGTCCGGGACTTCGGCCTCCCAGATGTCGGCGACCGGGGCGTAGAAGCTGAAGGGCTTGAGGCCCCGGAAGCCGTGGGCCTGCACCTGCTCGCGCACCCGCTCGGGATCCTCGCGGGGGCTGACGAGGAGCTGCCCGCGCCCCGCGGGGTCCTGCGCGACCTCGCCCGCGACCCATGTGTTGGCGGCCTCCAGACGTGCGAGCGATGGCGTGGGGAAGGGATAGGCGAAGTGGAAGCCCTGCACCTGTCGTCCCGGCAAGACCCACTCCATCTGCTCCCGGTAGGTACTCAGCGAAGCTTCAGGCGGGCCGGCGCGGACGTGCGCGGGGGGCGCCTCCCACCAGTGGCACTGATACAGGTGCGCGTGGATGTCGATGACCCGCGAGGGGACAAAGCTGTCCAGCTCGCGGGCGAAGACCTCGCGGTCCTCGTCATGCAGTTGCCAGGTAACGCTCAGGATGAACGCCTCCTCACGGGCGGGTCGGTGTCAGGCAGGCCATTTCCCACCCGGGCGCCGAGCAGGGTCTGATTCTTGAGCGTAGGCAGAGCTAACCTTTAGGCAACGGCTTTGAGCGG
>CAZIWQ010000502.1:0-5555 GCA_964542355.1 uncultured Armatimonadia bacterium | reverse complement strand
TCCGTCGGCGACGCGATGCCCTACTGGTGGGAGGGGACCTTTCACCTCTTCTACCTCGTCGACGAGCGGCACCATGCCCGCTTCAACTCTCTGGGTGGCCACCTGTGGGCCCACGCCACCACGACCGACCTCGTCACCTGGGAGCACCATCCCCTCGCCGTCCCACTCGGCAATCCCGGCGAAGTCGATCAGTACGGCATTTGTACCGGCTCCGTGTTCCATCACGCCGGCACGTGGTACGCCTTCTACGCCACCCGGACCGTGGACCGGCACGACCTCAGTGACCCGCAGCGCGAGGTCACCGAGCGGGTGTGCGTCTCCACCAGCTCCGACTGCATTCACTTCACCAAGTCGTCGGCGAACCCGATCCTGTCGCCACCCCCGGGCTACGGCCGCCGCGATTTCCGCGACCCGGTCGTCTTCCGCGATGATGCCGACGGCCGCTTCCACATGCTGGTGACCGCGTGTCTCGACCCGGCACCCCTGGCGGGGCGCGGCGGCTGCCTCGCCCACTTCGTCTCCCCGGATCTCGCCCACTGGGAGCTGACGGAGCCGTTCCTCATTCCCGGGCTCGTCGGCGTGCCGGAGTGCCCCGACCTGTTCTCCTGGAATGGCTGGTACTATCTCACTTTCCTGATCGGCGGGTGGATGCGCTACCGCATGTCCCGCACCCTGCACGGGCCGTGGCTGCGGCCGGCAGTCGACACCGTCGACGGTCCCTTCGTGAGCGCGATGAAGACCGCGGCTTTCGGCGACCACCGCCGTATCGGGGTCGGGTTCTGCCCGACGGCGCGCGAGCCATGTGATGGCGCCGGTCACGCCTACGGCGGGAACGCGGTGTTCCGCGAGGTGATCCAGCACCCCGATGGGACCCTGGGGACACGGTTCCCCATGGAGATGATCCCTGCCACCGAGCCGCCTGCCCCGATCGCCTTCCGTGCACTGACTGCGGGCGTCACTACTCCCTCCCCCGGGGCGGTGCGCCTCGTTCTGCCTGACGGCTTTGCCGTTGCGGCCGCCGACGGCCTCCCCGCCGACGCTCGCCTGACGCTCCGCGTCACCCCGCACATGCCGACAGCCCACTTCGGGGTGTGTGTGCGCGCGGCGGGAGCCTACGAGAGCGGCTACGAGCTGCGGTTCTCCCCGCACGAGCGGCGCGTCCGGCTGTCGCGCCTCGGCTCGGGCGCGGGGGCAGTCGAAGACTGGGGCGGTGAGGGTCTCGACCAGCCCTGCGATATCGATCTCGTGATGACGGGCGATCTCATCGATGTCTGCATCGGTGGTCGCCGCTGCCTGCTCAGGCGGTTCCCCGAGCTCCGCGGCGAGCGGATGCTCGTGTTCTGTGAGAACGGGGCTGCTGACTTTGGCGCAGTGAGGCTGGCCCGGCTGACCGGGACGGCGACGGACTAGCAGGGGAGCGGACGGTATCGACTGCCCGACTGACGAAGGGACAAGGCGCAGCGGACCGAGTTACATAAGATCCGGGGCATCGTGTACCATTGGCTAAACTATGGACAGCCTGGCGGAGCCATCGAGCCGCCGGGCACACATCGACCGGCGTGGCAGAGCGCCGTCCTGTGCCATCCTGACGAGAACTGATGGAGGACGTGCCCTGCTCGCGGGCTCGCCCGGCAGGCTCAGGCACCACCGGGGGGCCCGTGGCGGCCCGTGGATCCGGGCCGGACCGAGAAGGGAATCCCGACACCGACGGCGCAACTTCCCATCCGTCGCGGGCACGACCAGTGCATCCGCGAGGGTGAGGGGAGCACCATCGTCTGTGTCGGCTCGTTGGGGGGATGCCGCGTCTGTGGGCGGCGCGATCCGGGTCGAGCCCGGGCGTGCATCGGAGTTGAGCGCGAATGGATGTCGTCGGCGCGTGCTGCGCCTGGCTGATCATCGTGGGGTTCGTGGCCCTGATGGCGCTTGGCGCAGCCGACGGCGAGGACGAGCCGCCGCGCAGCGTCGCCGCATGGCCCCCCCAGGGATTGGGCAACCACCGGGTGCGAGTGCACGTGGCGGTAGCGGCCCCCGCGGTGTGGGCCCATATCCTCTGGCGACGCCGCGACCCGGCGCCCCACGAGAAGGCCGTGCTCGTATTCGATGCGACCACGGGCAGGCAGGTCACGAACGTGCTGCCTGCGGTCGTCGCGCCCGAGGTCGGCGAGATCGTCTTCGAACCACCGACCGTCCCCGGTGACTACTTCATCTACACCATGCCGTACACCGCCTCCGGACGGCCGCGCACACACCAGGCGAGTTACCTGCCGCCGGCCGCCGGCCCCGACCGCGCGTGGCTCGACCGGGCGCGCCTCACTCCCGACCGTCTGACGGCGGAGGCCTGGCGCGAGTTGCCCCCTGCGCGGGTGGTGGAGATCGAGGCACGTGGTGACTTCCACCGCTTCGATCCGATGGAGTTGCCGGCCACCTCGCAGGAGCTGGCCGCCCTGCTGGCACGCCATCCGGACCGCCCCTATCTCCTGTTCCCGGAGGACCGATCACGCCCGATCCGCATGACGGAGGCCATCCCGTGGGAGTGGGCCGCCGCCGGCCCGGCGGGTGAGTTGCGGGGCGAGGCCTCCCGGGACGAGTTCTACGTGTTCCAGATCGGCGTCTTCGCCGCGCGCCAGAGCCTGACCGACGTGACAGTCGAGTTCAGCGACCTGCGCTCCGAGCGGGGCGACGTGATCGCGGCCGCGCGCCTCAACTGCTTCAACACCGGGGGCCGCAACTGGCGGGGACGGCGGTTCGCGCAGGCGGTCGCGGTCCCTGCCGGCCGGGTCGCCGCTCTGTGGTGCGGGGTCGCAGTGCCGCGCGCCGCGGCCCCCACGCGCTACACCGGGACGGTCACCATCCGCCCGCAGAACGCCCCTCCCACCGACATTGCGCTGGTGCTGGCGGTGGGGGCGCAAGCCCTGCCTGACCACGGCGATGGTGAGCTGTGGCGGCTGTCACGCTTGCGGTGGCTGGACTCGGCGATCGCCCTCGACGAGGGCGTGACTGCGCCGTATACGCCACTCGAGGTCGTCGGCACTTCCGTGCGATGCGTGGGGCGGCAGGTGACATTTGGCCCCACCGGCCTGCCGGTGAGTATCCGCAGCAGCGAGCGCGAGCTCCTCCGCGCACCGATTGAGATGGTGGTCCAGGCGGGCGGCGAGGGCCTCCGCTGGTCGGGGGCCCCGGCCGCCATCACGCGCGCGACACCCGGGGCGGTATCGTGGCAGGCGACGCGCACGGTCGGCGCCCTGCACATGGTCTGCACCGCCACGATGGAGTTCGACGGCCACCTGGACTTCGACGTCACCATCACGGCCGACACGGCGACCCCGGTGGCAGACATCCGCCTCGAGATCCCTCTGCGCCGCCAGGCCACACCATACATGATGGGCCTGGGGCGCAAGGGGGGGTACCGGCCCCGTTCGTGGCGCTGGCCGGGGAACACCCAGACCCCCAACCACCTGGTGTGGATTGGCGACTGGGACGCCGGGCTGCAGTGCAAGCTCAAGGGCCCCACCGATACCTGGGAGCTGGACTCCCTGCGCGCCGTCGGGCTCGACCAGACGTGGACGAACGAGGGCAAGGGGTGCGTTACGGTCGACGAGCAGGGCCTGGACACGGTGCGGTTGCAGGCCGCGACCGGCCCCCGCACCATCGACGCGGGCGATGAGCTCCACTACCGCTTCGCGCTGCTCATCACCCCGATGAAGCCGCTGAGCCCGGCGCACTGGCAGCAGCGCCGGATGCACACCCGGCCGACAGTGCCGGCGGTGACGGAGGTGACACGCGCCGGCGCCAACATCCTGAACATCCACCACGGCAATGACCACAATCCCTACCTCAACTACCCCTTCCTCACCGTCGACAAGCTCGCCGCCTACGTCCGGGCCGCCCATGCGCAGGGCGTCAAGGTCACGCTCTACTACACCGTGCGGGAGCTCAGCAACCATGTCGCTGAGCTGTGGCCCCTGCGCAGCCTCGGCCCGGAGGTGTTCCCGGGGAACGGGGCCGGGGGCGATGCCTGGCTGCGCGAGCATCTCCTCACCGACTACCGCGCGGCCTGGGCCCAGCCCTTCGAGGACGGCGAAGTCGATGCGGCGATCGCGACGACAGGCCTCTCCCGCTGGCACAACTACTACCTGGAGGGCCTGCGCTACCTGGTTGATGAAGTGGGGCTTGACGGCCTCTACCTGAGCGGCATCGGTTTCGACCGCGAGGTGATGAAGCGGGTGCGCAAGGTGATGGACCGTCGGCGCCCCGGTTGCCTCATCGACTTCCACTGCGGCGACGACTATGCGCACGCGAACATGAAGTGTAGCCCGGCCAACACCTACATGGAGCACTTCCCGTACATCGATAGCCTGTGGTTCGGGGACAACTACGACTATGGAGAGACGCCGGACTACTGGCTGGTCGAGGTCTCCGGGATCCCGTTCGGGCTGTTCGGTGAGATGCTCGGGCCCGGCGCCAACCCGTGGCGGGGGATGATCTACGGCATGACCGGCCGGCTGGGATGGGGGACCGACCCCCGGCATCTGTGGAAGCTGTGGGACGACTTCGGCATCCAGGAGGCGCGGATGACGGGCTACTGGGACCCCTCGTGCCCGGTGCAGACCGATCACCCGTTGGTACTGGCAACTGTCTACCGCAAGCCGGGCAAGACCCTGGTGGCGCTGGCAAGCTGGGCGACAGATGCCGTGCGGTGCCGGCTGAAGGTGGCTTGGCCCGGGCTGGGTCTGGACCCCGCCCGGGCGCACCTGTACGCACCGGCAGTCACCGGCTTCCAGCCGGCTGCGTCCTTCGAGCCCTCCGCCGAGATCCCCGTCGCCGCCCGGCGCGGCTGGCTGCTGATCATCGACGAGGAGGAGCGGAGCGTCCCCGTGCAGCCCAATGCGTATGCCGGGCGCCGCCTCGTCCTCGAGGACCGGTTTCCACGCCCCACCGTGGGTGAGCCCTGGGTCGTGCGGCTCTCGCCGCAGGAGGGGACTGCGCTCAGTGTGGAAGACGGCGCCGTGCGCATCGACGCCCCCGCCAATACCTACGCCTGCCTCGAGCGTCCGCTGCCCGCCGGGGTGACCCTCGCCGAGTGCCGGGTGTTCTCCGGCACCGACCGCGGTGCCACCTGGGGCCCTGGCATCGCGCTCCTGTGGCCCCATGCCGGCGTCCGGGTCACCGTGCGGTCCGAAGGGCGCTTCGCCGCAGATGACGGCGCGCGCTTTGGTTTCGGCGGATGGTCGATCCCCGGGACATGGTACGAGCTCCGCCTGCGGCTGGAGCCGGACCTGATCGTCGCAGAAGTCAGCACCGACGGCATACTGTGGGAGACGATCCACACCTTGCCGCGCAGCGCGTTCCCGGGCGACCCGGCTGCGCTACGCATCGGCAAGACCGGCCCCGGCGGGCGCCCGGAGGATTTCCCCACCGTTGGCTGGGTCGGCAACTGCGCCGTCACTAACCTGCGCGTCTTCGCCAATCGGTGAGGGCGGCGCGGCGCCGCTGCTAGCGCACCGCCCCTCCTGCGGCCGGCGCGGCCAAGGAGGCCGGTGTCTGGTACAGGATCA
>CAZIWQ010000501.1:809-5557 GCA_964542355.1 uncultured Armatimonadia bacterium | reverse complement strand
CCGACAAGCCGTTCTGAGGCCGCGAAGCCACGCCAGAATGGCTCTGGAGGGCACTGAGCCGGCCGCAGCGCCTCGGGGGCCGGCCGGATGTGGCCTTGTTGGCCGGACCCCTAGACCACGATCCCCAAGGAGGCAGTAGCAATGCGTAGCCTGGCTGCACTACTTGTTCCCGTCCTGCTGTGCGCTGTGGCGCTGGTCGCCCGGGGAGAGGATCAGCCCGCCCCCGCGGCTGCCGCGCCGGCCAAGGCCGAGGACGCCGCTTCCGACACAATGGCCCAGGTCATCAATCAGCCCCGCACCGTCGACACGATGGCCCGCTTCTGGATGGTCCTGTACGATGCCTGCGAGGCCGCCGGGGTGCCCCCGAGTGCGGTTTATGTAGTTGCCCCCGACTACGACGCCGGGCTGAACCAGACGATGGGGGCCGCGGCCTATCTGGACTCCGCGGGCATGCGCACGCCGACGTCCTGGAAGGCCAGTCCGCGTCGGCTCGCGCTGGGCGTGGCACCCGCGCATTTCCCGGCGCTGCTCGAGGCCCTGACGGTGACCTGCGGCCGCCCCTGGACGTTCCTCCCTCAGGCCAAGGACTGGAACCTGTTGTACACGGGGCGCGAGTTGGAGTCCTTCTGCGCCATCTGGCAGTATGTCTACTCGTGGCCCAAGACGAACAGCCTGGTAGCGGCCTGTCTCCCCCCGGTGTCGCGGGGCACGATGGACGGCGATCCGACGTCACTGCTCCGGGCTCCGGGGGTCGATGTCATCTACCAGGTGCAGCAGTTCTCGCTGGAGGCGAGGCCGAAGAAGGCCGAGGTGACGCCGGCGTTCGCGGCCGTCACGCAGAAGTACGGCGTGCCTCGCACACCGGTGCAGTGAGACCGGTGCCGGCAGCTACCCGGCGGGGCCGATGGCGAACTCGGGCATGCTGGATCCCCCGGCGATCCGCCGAGGCATCGCGCACGCCGGGGAAGCCGGAAGGTATGTGCGGTGGCGATCGGCCATCGCAGGCAATAGTCGACACCATCCCGAAGGAGGCCTCCTGACATGGCCCGACGCGGCTTCACCTTGATCGAACTGCTGGTGGTCATCGCCATCATCGCGATTCTGGCGGCGATCCTCTTCCCGGTCTTCGCCCGCGCTCGCGAGAAGGCGCGGCAGAGCAGTTGCCTATCCAACATCAAGCAGCTTGGCCTCGCCTCACTGGCCTACGCGCAGGACTACGACGAGACCTTCCCGTACTACTACCACATCCCGATCGCGGGCTACAACGATGGGGTCTGTCGAGGAGGGGTGAGCCCCCTCAGCGCGCTGCTCGCGTACGTCAAGAACACGCAGATCTTCACCTGCCCGAGCGTCAGCCCCACGCCGGAGTATAGCTACGGCGACGGGGTCTACCAGAAATCGATCTACCTGTACAACTGGTACGTGTGGCTGGACCCGATGTACAACAAGCTCTCCGCCAATGTCGACCATGCTCGCGTGTTCATGATGACGGAGTACAGGAACTACCATACCGCGTTCTTCGGGTACCCCACCGACAGTTGGCCGGCGCGCAATTGCACGTTCGCCCACAACGACGGGCAGAACTTCGTTTTCCTCGACGGCCACGCCAAGTGGGAGCCCAAGGCGAACTTGCTCGTCGTGGGCTCGGTCTACGACCAGTACGGTCTCCACAAGTAACCCGGGTCGCCGAACCCACCTCATTGGGCGCCCCTCTCGTTCGGGAGGGGCGCTCTGCATTTCTGACGAAGGAGAAGCCCGACGCCGAGGGCGTCGTACACCACTGGAGGCATCATCCATGTCAGGACGACACGTGCTGCTAGTCCCTATCGCCATCTTCGCTGTGCTCTGCGCCGGCGCGGTCTCCGCAGGCCCGCTGGTCACCGCCTACCGGGCCACCCCGGCGCCGCAGACCGACGGGGTACTCACCGAGGCCTGCTGGCAAGCCGCCAGTCTGTGCCGCCCGTTCCTCTCCGCCGATGGCGACAAGCTCAAGCTGGCGGCGCAGAACCAGGCACTCATCTGCTGGGATGCCGGCAAGCTGTACGTCGCCTTCGAGTGCTGCGAGCCGTTCCTGGTGCCGGCGCTGCAGCAGGCTGACCGTGTCACCGCGCAGCGTACCGACCACGATGCCAACGTGTTCTCCGATGACTGCATCGAGATCTTCTTCGACATCCCTGGTAGCGGCCATTTCCAGTTCGCCGCCAACTCGCTCGGGACGCGCTGGGAAGCCAAGGATGGCGATGTGAAGTGGAACTGCGACTGGGTCGCGCGAGCGGTCCGGCAATCCGACCGGTATGTCGTGGAGTGTGCCATCCCCCTGGCGGCGCTGGGCGTTGAGGGCCTGGCGGGCAATGAATGGAAGGCCAACTTCTGCCGCGAGCGCAAGGCCCAGCCGGAGAACTCGACCTGGTCGGGGTTGCAGGGGGCGTTCGCCGATGCCACCCAGTACGGGACCGTGCGCTTCGCCGACACCGGTCCGGCGCTCCGGTCAGCCGACATCACCATGGCCTCGCAGACGCGGTGGGAGCTCGTGGCGCAGGTGTTGGCGCCGGCGGCGGCCCCCGACCTGCAGGTCACGCTCGCGCTGGGGGCCGGTGAGAAGGCCGTCAGCAGGCTCACGATCCCCCTGCCGCGCGATGCTCAGGGCGTGGCCGCAACCCGGCGCGAGTTCGCCCTCCCGAACGAGGCCCTCGCGGCGGGGAAGGCGAGCTATGAGCTTGCGCTCACCGCGGGGGGCACGGTAGTCTACGCCTCGCCGCTCACGTCTGTCGCGCTGGGTCTCAGCCGCGCGTCACTGAGTGTGGGCACGGCGCCCGGGGTAGCCTGTGAGGCCTATCTGGACGGCAAGCCGCTCGCCGCCGGTGAGTTCGACCTCCATCCCGGCCTGAACATGGTCTCCCTCGTCGCGACGGGGAACGGGGGCTGGGTGAAGCCGGAGATCATCCTTGGTTCACAGCGCCTGCCGGCCGATGAGCGCTGGCTGTGCTCTGCCTCGGCGCCTCCCGCCGACTGGCAGACCGCGGCCCGTGCCGCCGGGTTTGTCCCCGCCGCGCGCGCCGCCGGGGGGCTGTGGTCACCGGAGGCCGGCGCCGGCAGGGTCTACCTCCGGCGCGGCGTGTATGTCTCCCCGCCGACGCCACGGGTCTTCCCCCTCACCGACAAGGTGTGGCTACCGGCGGGCACCAGTCAGCGCGTGAAGCCCTACCTGCTGCCGACCCCGGGGCTGAGCACCGGCGACTACCGCCTCTGTCTGCGCGTGCCCGCAAGCCTGCGCTATGTTGCCGCCGATGGCGTGGACGGAGCCAGGCCCCAGGCCGTGGAGGCCGTGGGGACGGAGACCGAAGCCGGCCACACCTACACTCTCTATCGGGCCACCTACCGGCCCTACCCCGGAACGGGGATGGAGCTGTCGCTGCGGTGGGGGCGGCCGGACGGCAGCCTCATCGCCTATCAGCCCGGCATCTTTGGCGGTGGCAGCTTCGACTGGACGCACCTGTCCACCACGGTGCGCGCGCCCGCCAACGCCACCACGCTGCACCCTCTGGTTATCAAGTGGCAGGACCGCCAGATCACCGGCACCTTCTGGGTCGACAACATCACCGTGAAGAAGAAGGGGTCCGCGGAGGACCTCGTCAAGGGCGGTGACTTCGAGGGCAAGGAATGGACGCATCCGTATGTCATCGCCACCGAGGGCAAGGACGCCAGCCGGGGCCTGCGAGTGGTCTCCACCGCTGCGAACGCCAACCAGCAACAGGGCGTCTGGGTCCCGGACAAGGAGATCATCACCGTTGAGCCCGGCGCCGAGTACGTCATTGAGATGGACGCCCGGGCCGAGAACCTGGGGTCACCCAGGAGTAAGCCGATGGCGTCGCTGTTGTTTGCGGTGGATGCCAACGCCCCCCGGGGGAACGACCACATGTGGGTGAACTTCGAGGCCGAGGGGGGCAATGTCACGGAGGTTGCCCAGCGCGTCGAGGTCGAGACGCTCCCGCCGCTGTGGGGGGTGCGGCCGCAGGAGATCAAGATCACGCCGTGCTACTACTCCGACTGCTACTCCGACCCTGCCGTGCTGGCAGCCATTGCGGACAACTTCTGGCGCTCGGGCATGATCGCCAACTACGGTGGGGCGGACAATGAGCTGGTGAGGCTGCTGCGACAGAAGGGCAAGCACTGGAGTGTGCTGAGCCTGAGCTACACGCCCTGGCAGGCCCCGGCGTCGATGCCGGACCTGCTGAAGCAACGACCCGAGGTGCGGGCGGTGACCTACCCCACCAAGCCCTCCGACCACCTCGTATGCCCCACCTGGGCGCTGACGGAGGGACGTGAGGTCCTGACGGCGCTCGAGCGGCAAATGGCGGGACAGGTCACCGGCGGTCTCTACCAGGGAGCGGACTGGGACCTCGAAGACCCCATCGTCGACCCGCCGACGTACTGCTTCTGCCCGCGCTGCTTTGAGGCGTGCCGCAAGCAGATGGGCCTGCCCGCCGACGCGAAACTCACCGCCGAGTCCGTGCTCAAGGAGTACCGTACGCCCTGGACCGCGTTCCGCTGCCGGCAGAACGCCGAGCTCGCCTCGCACATCCGCGCCGGGGTCAAGCAGGGGGCCCCGGATATCGAGTTCTCGATGTACAGCGGCTATCAGTCACTGTACACCCAGGAGCACTATGGGGTGGACTGGTCGCTGCTCTCCCCATTGCTCGACCTCGGTGTCGCTGGCTATAACGGTGACCGCAAGGCGATCCAGAGCA
>CAZIWQ010000501.1:0-799 GCA_964542355.1 uncultured Armatimonadia bacterium | reverse complement strand
TCAAGCCGGTGCCGTTCATGGGTGGCGAGATGCATTACCTGTCGCCGAACACCGAGTCGGGAGCCGCCCCCGACCCCCGCCCATGGCGCAACCGCCTGCTCCGCCAGTGTGTCGAGAGCGGCGGGGTCGGCGTCCTGATCTGGTACTTACCCACCATGGACGGCGGTGCGTTCTACTACACCTCGGAGGCGGCCGCCGTCCTGGCGCGCTATGAGAGCATGTTCCGCGAGGGGCGCCGCTGCGATGGGGAGGTGGCGGCGCAGGGCATGCCGGCAAGTGACTGGTTCGCCTTGCGGCAGGGGAGCAAGCGGCTCGTGCTCTTGCTCAACTTCGCCGCGCAGCCGGTCAGCGTGAAGCTCACGATCCCGGCGGCATGGCGCCAGCCGGTGCTGCGCGACCCGGTGTCGGGAGGCGTCGCTGCGGGGAAGGTGGGGGAGAGCATCGCGGTCGAGATCCCGGAGTTCGGTGTGCGAGTGGTGGAGGCCCAGGTGGGGGGGCGGGAGCGGCGGGGGAGGTACGGCAACCACGGAGACACGGAGAGCACGGAGACAACACGGAGAGGGGAAGAGAGGGGAAGAGAGGGAAGAGAGGGAAGAGAGGGAAGAGAGGGAAGAGAGGTTGGTGCCACGGTGCTCCGTGCCGTGCGGCGGACTCGTCGAGTCCCCCTACTGCGCGCTTACCAAGACCAATACGCAGGTTGCTCAGCCCGACCCGATGGCAGCCCTCGATGGCAAGCCGCGCCCACGTCGCATCGGTTCTGGTGCTACACCCGTAGCGGTGCTCAGCCCGATCCGATGGC
>CAZIWQ010000500.1:0-5560 GCA_964542355.1 uncultured Armatimonadia bacterium | reverse complement strand
GTCGGCTTCTTCGACATGGTCACCGAGCAGGTGTGAGCCAGCGCCATCCCGCGACTTCAGCGCACCGGACCCACGTCACAACGATGGTGCTAATGCCAACTTCATCGATGGTCACGTGAAGTGGTTGAAGCTCGACGAGCTGCGCAAGACCAGCTACTGGACCCCGTAGCCGTCCGCCCTCCCGCGGCTACACCAACTGAGGCCCTGCGCCGACCACAGCGCAGGGCCTTTGTGTTGCGGGATATCTATGGTATCCTACGGGGCTGGTCAGACAACCTCGCCGGCGGCAGTCCGTATGTCCGCGGCGAGGCAACCACAACAACGCCTGGAGGATCCACCGTGAAGTATCTGTCTTGTGCGTGCCTGTTGCTCGCCCTCATGAGCTGTCTGGTCGGCTGTAAGGGCCCCGGCCCCGAGCCGCTGAACGCTCCCCCGGTCCCACCGGCCGAGAATCTCGCGCCGAGTGCCGACATCCCCTCTCCGGAGGCCGACAACCTCGCCGCACCCGGCAATGAAGAAGCCGCACCCGGCGAAGCGGAGAACGCGACGGAAGCCTCGGCCGCCAAAGACGGCCTCGGCCCCAAGCTCGAGGGCGAGGAAGGCAAGAAAGCAGTCAAGACCGACAGCGGCTTGAAGTACATCGTCCTGGAGGAGGGCAAGGGCAACAAGCCCGCCAAGGGCCAGACGGTCGTGGCCGAGTACACCGGCTGGCTCACCGATGGGACCAAGTTCGATAGCTCGAAGGGCCAACCAGGGGGGTTCAGCTTCGCAGTGGGCGAGGGTCAGGTCATCCCGGCGTGGGACGAGGCACTGCTCGGGATGAAGGTGGGCGAGCGGCGCAAGCTGATCGTCCCGCCGGAGCTCGGCTATGGTGCGCAGGGGACGCCCGGCGGCCCGATCCCCCCCAACGCCACGCTCATCTTCGAGGTGAAGCTGGTCTCGGTCAAGTAGCAGACCGCGGGCGCCCTCTCCTGGTCGCCCAAGCCGCCGGGACGGCGGCGCGGGCGACCAGGAGAGGAGGAATGAGGCGGGGGGGCTGCAGACCGCTGCCGTTCTCCGTGCTGTTCTCCGTGCCCTCTGTGTCTCCGTGGTTGCCGTCCCGCACCCGGCGCCCCTCACCGCCTACGCCGACGGCGGGCGCTTCGCCACCAGGTCATTGTGCAGCCGACGCGCCCACTGCCCCTGATCCCCGTTCGGATCGATCCGGATGATGAACTTCAAGGTCTCAATCGCCTTGAGCGTGTTGCCCGTCGTGATGCACATCTGCGCCAGTGCCACCGCGGTGGGAAGGTCCGCCTTCGTCGGGGTCGGACTGGCCAGCAGCTCGCCGGCCCGCCGGTGGATCAGGTCCGGCAGGTAGCTCGGCGGCGCCGGCTTGCAGTAGATGAACACGAACCACACGTACAGCACCACGATCACGCCACTCAGGACCGTGAACCAGCGGGACTTCAGCTTGCTGAAGGCGTCGTGCCGGGCCGCGAGCTCGATGCTCTCGGCGGTGGTCCGCAGGCCGGTGTACTCGTCCTGGCCGAGCTCGCGGACGAGGCCCGGGGCGTCGATCCGGTCCGCGTCCAGCGCCCGACCGGCGTCGACCTTGCGGATGTCCTGGAAGACGCGACGGCCCCCTTTGGCCTTGGGGTCGGTCTGGATCGACTGTGCCACCTCCACCTCCCCTTCCCCCACTGCCACCTGCTGGCCCGCCGTACCGGTCACCACCCGGAACGCGGTACCGCGCACGCCCAGGGTGAGCAGCGGCGTCTGGACGCTGAACTGCGAGCGCGCGCCGAAGAGCTTGCGCACCTTCGCGAAGACGCCACCGGCCATCATGCGCAGACTCGTCAGGCGCGTGCCGACATCGTCGATGCTCAGGTTCTCGATGCCCATCTCCGTGTTGGGGTAGAGCTTCACCTCGCTGCCGTCGTGCATGCGCAGTGTCGCCTCCGCCTCCGCGCCGGTCGTGACGATGTCACCCGCGTGCAGCACCTCGCCCTGCTGTCCGGGGGTCAGGGCCTGCGTCCCATAGCGGCCGACCATCACGACGCCCGTGACACGAGCCAGAATGGCCGAGTTGTCGGGCACCTTGCGCGCCACGTAGAACCCGACGTACGCCCAGATGCCGACTGCCACCGCCAGCAGGCAGACGAGGGCGGCGAACTGGCGCCATGCCGACATGCGCCCCGACATCAACATCACCATCGGCAGCCGCAGCTCCTCGGGCACCGCAAACAGACTGCCTGCCCGCGCCTGGCGGATCATGTAGCCGGTCATGTCCTTCCAGCGGTCCGCGAGCAGCCCGACGACCAGGAATGGCGTCTCAGCGACAGGGCCCGAGATCGGCATCCGCAACTGCACGCACAGCCAGTTGGTGGTGGCGATGACGCCGGCACCGACAGCCACCGTGCGCAGGTTCCCGGTGCCGCCGGCGACGGAAGCCCCGCCGATCAGCGCCGCGGCAAGCGGCGTCAGCACCCACAGCACCTGGCCCGACAGCCCCATCCCCGCCAGCCCACACGAGGCGATCAGCACACCGGCAATCCCTGCCATGAGCCCGCTGGTCAGGAACACCACGAGCAGGGCGTGGGGTGTCGTCCGCTTCTCCGCCGCGGCACGGTCGGGTGCCGTCCCCACCGCCAGGAACGCCTGCTCATGGGACAGCAGCTTGGCCACTGCCAGCGCCAGCAGGAACAGCGTGAGAACCACGGGGATCCCCAGCACGTTTGTCTCGGCGAGGGAGGTGAGCAGGGGGTCCTTCACGACCAGCTCGGCGTGCGAGGTATAAGACACCGTGATCTGCAGCGCGATGGCCCCGGTGATGATGGTGACCAGCGCTGAGCTCACCCGTGTCCAGCCGACGGCCAGCCCATTGATGACGCCGGCCACCAGCCCCACGGCGAGGGCGCCGAGGACGGCGGGGATCCACCCGAGGGGGGACAGCGTCACCGCACAGGTCGCGGCCAGGCCGGCCAGGGGGCCGGCGGAGAGGTCGTACTGCCCCTTCAGGAGGGGGAAGGTCACCGCCAGGGTCACGATCCCCACCAGCCCGAAGCTTAGCAGCAACTGCCGCCATGCCGGGCCCGAGGGGCCGACCAGGAGGGCACACACGAGGAGCAGAGCCACCAGAATGAAGGGGGCCATCTGCCCGACCGCCGTCCCCCGCAACCAGTTGAGCGGGTTGTAGCCCATCGCTCGCGCCCGCGCCGCGGATGCCAGTGGCTTCCCGCACAACTCGCACGTCCGGGCACCGACGTTGTTCTGATGGCGACAACCGGGACATGTGATGATTGCCATCATCGCTCACCTCGCAGCGTCCTGGGAGTACTTCACAGCTTCACCGCCGCCTCACGATCTCGAACACATCGACAGGAACAGGATGGCCTCGCACCTCGCGAGGGCCAAGGTCGGTCGTTTCGAATGCTCCCCCGAGCGCCGCGGCGACCTCCCGCGTGCACAGGGTCGTTGTTCCCAGCTCCTTGTTGAGGGATTGGAGGCGGGAGGCGAGGTTGACCGTCTGGCCCAGCACCGTGTACTGGGTCCGCACCGAGGAGCCGAGGTTGCCCACGAGGGCTTCGCCGGTGTGGATGCCGATCCCAATCCGCAGCGGCTGTGGCAGATCGCCGTCGGCGAGCCAGCGCCGGTTCAGCTCGTCCAGGGCCCCGATCATGTTCACCGCCAGGTCGGCGGCCCGCCGAATATGGTCAGGCTGATCCGCGAGCACGTTGAAGGTGATGAACACCTCGTCGCCGACGATATTGTCAACCGTGCCTTCGAGGTCGAAGGCCAGCTCGGTCATGGCTTCGAAGTAGGTGTTGAGGATGCGCACGACCTGGCGCGGTTCGGCCTCGGCCGACCATGCCGTGAAGCCGCGCACATCCGCAAACAGCGCCGTCACCGTCCGGATGACGCCGGCGGACCGCTGCTGCATCGTGCCGGCGTCGAGCCGGGCCACCACCTGCGGAGGGGCGTAGCGGCCGAACTCCTGGCGCAGTCGCCGCCGCCCCGCCTCCTCCGTCTTGAGCCGGAAGACGGCGACGGGGACGTACGCGAGCAGTGCCGCCACAGTGGGCCCGAGCATCGGCAGCGCCACCCCGCTCTCCGCCAGCGCCCGCATCCCGGCCACGTGGTACACTGCGACCCCCAGCACCACCACCGCCAACCCGACCAGGGGCCGCAGCAACCCCGCCGCCAGTGCCGCCAACACTCCCAGCAGGATCGCCAGGCCCACGGCCGTCGCGTGATCTGACTGGCGCGCAAAGCCCCCTGCCAACAGGTTCTCGATCGTCTGCGCCTGGATCTCCACCCCCATCATCACGCCCGGGAAGGGGGTCGGGTATGCATCCTGCAGCCCTGGCGCCGTCAGCCCGACCAGCACAATCCGTCCCTTGAAGGCTTGCGGCGAGAACCTACCGTCGAGCACATCGACGAACGAGAACTGGGGCACCGTGCCCGCAGGTCCCAGGTAGTTGATGACGGCACTGCCGGCCTCATCCAGTGGCACATGGCAGCGCGGCGACAGGTCCGCGCTGCGCGCCAGGTCAAAGCGCATCTGCGGCAGCTCCCACCCCCCCACGGCCGCGGCCACGGTGAGTGGCAACGTGGCGTAGAGCTTGCCCGAGTGCATCTCGCGCAGCAGGAAGAAGACCCGGCGGACAACGCCGTCCTGATCGGGACGCGCGGCGATGACACCGCAGCCCGCGGCGGCTGCCGCCAACTCCGGCAGCGGGGGAACCACGTACGGGGCGGAGGGGAGCAGTTGCTGGTGCACGACGAGGCCGGGGCTCACATCCAGCCGCCGGTCTGTCTCCGCCGGCTGTCGCCGCGGCGCGGTCTCCGACACGTGACAGGGGAAGAACACTTTGCCGGCCGCGGCAGTCGCGAGCGCCAGGGCACGGTCGTCAGCGGCATTGAGGCGCGAGGGGTCGGCGAAGATGACATCGAAGACGATGGCGCGCGGCGCGCAGGCCAGCAGCTTCTCGATCAGCCGGCTGTGCCAGACACGATCCCATTCCCATCGCCCCAGGCGCGGATCGTTGATGCTTTGCTCATCGACGCCCACGATGACGGTGTTCGTCGCTCCCTGCTCGCCGCGCAGGCGGACACGCGCATCCAGGCATTTGAGCTCGAGGGGGTACAGCGGCCGCCCGGGCGCGAAGACGACCGCGGCGATGGCACCCAGCACAATGCCCAGAGCCACGGGCCGGAGACTCCTGCCACGACCCCCGCGTCTCTGATCGTCGTTGTGCGTCGTATCCGCCATCCCAAGACCACCTCAGACGCGCAGCCAGCCATCCCGCGCAGGCAGGGGACCTGCGCCGCACAGGCCCTGATCGACGATCCACATAGGGACCCGGCCGAAAACGCCACATCCGGCCGGCCCCCTAGCGGCGAGACGGCTGTGAGTGGCTTCTGCGGCCCTCTGAGCGCAGCGTCGCGGCCTCAGAACGACTTTTCGGCCGCTCCTCTAGGGCTGAATTCGACACACGCACGGCTTCTCCTGCAGGAACCGATGGCACATCACGAAACTCAGGCAGCCCCCCCAGCCCCCCCAGCCCCCCCAGCCCCC
>CAZIWQ010000499.1:0-5561 GCA_964542355.1 uncultured Armatimonadia bacterium | reverse complement strand
CTGAACGGCATGCCGCATCCAGGTGAGTTGCTGGTCCCGCGGACCACCAGACGCATCCTTAACGGGGCGCTAGTCCGGCCACCATTCGGGTGCGGGGACCGTGGCCGGGTCCAGGTGACGCAGGACGGCCAGCAGCGCGTGGGGGATGCCCACCAGCGCACCCTCGTACCCGGTCGCCAGCCCCTCCCAACTGCGGAACTCAGTGGCGCTGCCAATGCCGCCCATGAACTCGTCGGCAGCAAAGCCGCGGCACAGGTCGCGGCAGAGTTGGTCCATAGCCTCCGTGAGCCCCACCACCGACAGGGCCCGGAGGTACCAGGTCGCCAGGCCGGGTGTCAGGCAGCCGTTGATGTACAGCCCGTAGGCGTCGCGACTGTCCGCCCGCAGGCCCTGCATGGCATGCTCGCCATGGGGCACCGGCAGCAGATTGCAGGCCATCCCCAGATCGCAGGAGAGCAGGCCCGCTTCCACCCGCAGTGTCTCCAGCCGCTCCATGATGTCGCGCCCGAGCTGCGCCGGAACCAGACCAAGACACACTGCCAGGCCGTTGAGCCAGGGGAAGGCATAGTCGTGGAGCTGGTCGTCGGCACTGCGCCAGCGGCTCGCCCGCGACCTCGCCCAGGCACTCGAGGCGATCCAGCGTCGCGTACGGCACTACATAGGGGTTGGCCCACACCTCGCCATGGCTCGGCGGCATCGGGTGCTCCAGGTCGCAGACTACCCGCAGGTGGTCGGTGACCAAGTCCTCCAGGTCCAGCACATGGGGTGGCCCGTCCACCGCCTCTGTCGGCGGCACCTCCCGCTGCGCCACGGTCTCCCACTGTCCCGTGGCGCCGCTGAGCACCGAAACCTGGAGCTGTCGGGGGGAGGCCGGGCGGTTGGGGGCCCAGCGGACGCGGACCGGATGGACCAGCAGCTCTCTCACTCGCACGGGGCGGCGGAAGCGCACCAGGCGCGCGGAAGCCAGCCCCGGCAACACATCGCTGGTCGCGGCGTCGGTGTAGGCGGTCCACAGTGCCATGCCAACGGGGAAGAAGGGTAACTTGTCCATGCTGCCTCCGATCGGGTGCGCTCTCGTGGTGCCCCTGGCGACCCGGCCGGGTCTCTAGTCCCAGGACTACCTTCCGCCGGTCCGCATTCAGGTTCGCCGGAGCTAACATGATGTCCTGTGCTGGCGGCGACACCGTGAGGCGGCCCCTCCTGCGCGCGTGGCGAGGAGGGATGACCGCGCGTGTGGTCAACTACCCGGGTGGAACTACCAACACCGGTGTGTGGGTAGTCCAGCGCTGCGACAAAGGGGGCGACCTAGCATGCGACGTGGATTCACGCTCATTGAGTTGCTAGTGGTGATCGCGATCATCGCCATTCTGGCGGCGATCCTCTTTCCGGTCTTCGCCAGGGCGAGGGAGAAGGCCAGGCAGAGCAGTTGCCTGTCCAATCTCAAGCAGATCGGCCTGGCCTCGATGATGTACGCGCAGGACTATGACGAGAAGCTATCCCCGTATGACCCGCCGAACGGGACGCAGTACCTGCCCTATACCCTGTGGACCCCCTACATCAAGAACATCCAGGTCTGGCAATGCCCCAGCGACAGCGGGGGCCGGCTCACCAGCTACGGGTACAACTGCTGGTCAACCTACCGCTGCCCGGACATCATCCCCCTGGGGCAGATCGTGTACCCGGCACAAACCATCGTGATGATCGACACGGACTCCAATGACGGGCGGGCCTACTGCGCGACCGCGTATCAGGAGGGCATCGCCCGCCAACGGCACAACGGGGGCTGCAACGCCACCTACTGCGACGGCCACGCCAAGTGGATCTCGGCCCAGGACGCCCAGGTGACCGGCACCAACCCGAACTACTCATGGGTGCAGCCGTAGGCAAGAAGGGAGGCCCGGTCGGCATGCATACCCGCACGTTTGGCCTGCTCTGGGGGGCGATGGTGAGCATCATGTGCTTCACAATCAGGGACGGCGTGCAAGGCGCCGAGGCGGCGAAGCAGACGCTCACCAACGACCCCAGGGATGGCATCCGCCTCGACAACGGCGACGTCGGCGTCACGCTGTGGGGGCCAAACCATCGTCCCACCTTCCTCCTGGGGAAGGCCGACATCTGGGACCGGCGCTTCTACGGCCACCAGGAGAAGATCATCACCTTAGCGGATATCAAGCACGCCGCGATGACGGGCGAGGGGCTGGCCGAGATCCAGGCGGGCGGCTATGCCACCTACGGCGCGTATGACTTCCCGTGCCCCAAGCCGGGCGGGCAGCTCATCCTCGGCCTCCCCGATCCGCCGGAGGGCTGGGCCCTGCAGACACGCACGGGTCCCTCCGCCGGTGAGCTGACCTTGACGGCCGAACGCGGCAACCAGCGCCTCGAGCTGCGCGTCTACGTCCACGGCGCGCGCAATCTCATCGTGATGGAGGGACAGGCCGCGGGCATCGACAGCTTCTCCCTGCGCCTGTGGCGCCACCGCGATACGCTCAAGCTCGGCGAAGTCCACACGACGCTGGGCACTCATCGCGCCAAGACGTATGACTACTCCCGGGACCCCGGCAATGGTCCCCTCGACCCGCCCACTGCGGGCAATGAGGGTCAAGTCGGGTGGATCACGCAGGCCTTCCCGGCCGAGGTCACGTTCCCCGCGGGCTTCCGCTACACCGCCGCCGTCACCGTAACCGGAGCGACGGCGAAGCTCACGAGCGTGGACAACCAGACGGGCCTGGGGACCCCCGCCAGCAGCCCCTATGAGGGCCAGTGCGACCAGGCGAAGCCGACGTGGTACCTGTGGAAGCGCTATCAGCCGATGAACGAAGCCCCCGGCGCCGCGACCACGCTTAGTGTCTCCGGGATCAAGGGGGCGTTCCAGATCCTGGCGACGCTCGTGTCGACCCAGGATGCCACCGACACGGTGGCGGCGGCGAAGGAGTTGCTCGCGAGTGCCGCGCGCGAGGACCCCGCGCAGCGCTACGCCGCCCATGTTGCGGCGACCAGCCTCCCCGACTACGGCTGGCTCACCCGCAAGCCCCACGGCTACTATGGCGACATCCCCGGCTGCACGGTGGACACCTCCGCGCACTGCTACCAGGACTCCTCGATGTGGCACGCGGACTTCCACTTCAATGAGCTCAACTTCACCAGCTACTTCGTCAACGACCAGGCGCACCGCCTCGAGCCGTACTATCAGCTTGTCGAGTACATGCTGCCGTTGGCGAAGAACAACGCGCAGAAGGTCTACGGCTGCGGGGGCTGCATGTTCACCCTCGTCCACTACCCGATCCAGAGCGCGCTGCCGGTCCACACGAACGTCGTCTGGGAGCTCAGCGTCGAGATCACGGCGCTGATCCTCAAGCCCTTCTGGCAGCACTACCTGTACACCGGCGACCGCGAGTTCCTGCGCACGCGCGGATACCCCTTACTGCGCGAGGGCGCCCGGTTCTATGCCGACTATGTCACCCTCGGAGATGACGGCTACTACCACGTGTTCCCGACGGTCTCGCCGGAGAACTGGGGGATCACGAGGAACTTCGAGCGCAACAAGGACTCGCAGTCGGCGCTCTCGCTCATCAAGTACCACTTGACGGCGTGCGCGGAGGCGGCGCGGGTGCTCGACGTCGACCCGCAGGAGCGGGCGCGCTGGCAGCTCATCGCCGAGAAGCTCGCGCCGTACCCGCGGTGCGATACGCCCGACGGGCCGATCTTCACCGATGTCGCCGGGGCGCCGGCGCTATCGATCCAGTACAACATTGCTGTGCCGCTGGCCGCGGTGTTCTGGGGTGACGATATCTCCCTGGACTCCCCGGCCGAGACCATCGCCATCGCCCGCCGCACCGCGGCGAAGATCAAGGCCTGGAAGGGGTACGTGGATGGCGCCAAGTCACGCCTGGGGGATATCACGGGCGGCACGCAGACACTACTCTCGTACCGCGGCGTGATCCACCTGTTCCCAACTGTGGCGGAGAGCTACACGGGGCAGTTCGGGCCGCTGCTCGCGGTGGGCGCATTCGAGGTGTCCGCCGCGCGTGAGGGCGGCGTGGTACGCCGGGTCCGCATCAAGTCGCGCGCGGGCAATCCCTGCCAGGTGCACAGCCCCTGCCTCGCGGGCGAGGTCAAGGTGCTCGACCTCGTGACGCGGGATGTCGTGCCGCACACGATGGACGGAGGTCGCATCGTCTTCGCCACGCAGGCGGGGCACAGCTACGGGGTCCTCGCCGGCCCGGAGCTGGCGCTGGCGGACAAGCGCTTCGTCCGGGAAGAGAAGGTGATCGGCCGGTGGACGTTCGAGCGCCAGGAGCAGGGCGTGGTGCCGGATGCCAGCGGGAACGGGCATCCCGCCCGCCTCGTCGGTAGCGCTATGCTCGGGCCGGCGGACCCGGGCATGGCACTGCAACTGCCGGGGGAGGCGGGCGTCTACGCGCAGGTGGAGCGGGCCCCGGCGTTCGACTTCGGCACAGAGGAGAGCTTCTCCGTGGAGGCCACAGTCAAGCTCCCCGCCGAGGTCCGCCCGCCGATGACCCCGCTCGTGTGCAGCATGGCGGTGAAGCAGTACTGCCTGACGGTGAGCGAGGGCCGCGCGAAGCTGTACCTGTCCTCACCCACGGGTGACATCAACTGCAGCGTGCGCGGCCAGACCGACCTCGCGGATGGCGCCTGGCACACCGTGCGCGGGGTGCGCGACGTGTCGGATGGGATGCTGCGCATCTATGTGGACGGCAAGCCGGAGGGCGCGGCGCCGGACCTCACCACCGGGGATTTCGCTGCCACCGCGCCTCTCACGATTGGGGCCTACCTGTGGGGCGAGAACTCCCGCTTCGCGCGCGGCCTGATCCGCAATGTCGAGATCAGGAGCCTGGGCAAGCTGGTGAAGCGGGAGGGCGGGGGGTAGTGCAGGGAGTCGGCGCTGCTGCCTTGGGGCCTTTCCCGTTTCGACCACAGGTCCCCTCGCGCGCAGCAGACCCTTCGCCAGAAGACCGCGCAGCGGTATGGGCTCGGGATGGCGGCCGCGCGCGAAGGCGCGAGGGACAACGCCGACCCATCGCGGCGACGGCGCAATCATCAAGGGTCACTCGCAGGAGGGCTTGCCGACCGAACGACGCCGGCTCCCTTGGAGGTCATCGCCAATGCCTCGTGGCCTCGAGTACCCCGACTACCGGGTTCCCTCGCCTGACGACATGTGGCGCGTCTACATTTCCAGTGTGCCGCCGGAGGGGGGGTTCCTGTCGCGACTATTTCTCCTCGGCCCGCGCGGTGCAGTGATCAGGGCGCTTCGCATCGCGCTGGGCTTGGACACCTTTGAGGCGGGCTGGCTGCTGGGGGAGATCCCGCGCGACGTCGACGTGTTCATGACGGAGGAGGCCGCCCGGGTTGTTGCGGAGGCCCTGACCGAGGCCGGCGCGGTGTGTGAGGTCAGGCCCCCTCGCTCGCATGCTGCGGCCCAGTCGGACCGTGGAGAGGCTGGCGTCTGAGCTGTGGGGGCAGACCGGTGGCCGTTGGCCATGTCCCCTCAGCGCCGGGGGGGGGCCTGCCGTCGTCCGCAGGACGAGTGGTCCCGCAGGGCG
>CAZIWQ010000498.1:0-5564 GCA_964542355.1 uncultured Armatimonadia bacterium | reverse complement strand
TGGCGGCTCCGCCACTGCCCGACTCGCTGGTCAGCGTGCCGGCGACGGGCATTACCTCGAGCCGCTCGCTTGCCGACCGTGATGCGGGGCACGCGACGGCGCTGGCCGCCGTCCCGCCGCTCACGCGCCCGGAGCCACGGGTGGCGTCGCGGCCGCCCGCTGACAGTGGCCGCTCGGCGAGCCGTAACAGCGTGCTGGAGGACAGCCCCCCGACCTCCCTGGCGAGTCGCGATTGGCTGCCGCGCGTGTCCGAGTCCCGGACGACGCTCTACACAGCCTCGCGGGGCCCCGGGGATGACCTGGCGGCACGGAGTGCTCGCATCAATGCTCGCGCCGCCGCCGAGCGCGGCATGACTGAGGCGAAGGCCGCCAAGGAATGGTCGGTGCACGACTGACGGCCGTGTCAACGACATCTGGCAGAGCGGCCGAAGAGCCGTTCTGAGGCCGCGAAGCCACGCCGGAATGGCTCTGGAGGGCACTCAGCCGGCCGCTACACTTCGGGGGCCGGCCGGATGTGGCCTTTTCGGCCGGACCCCTGGCAGAGCGGCCGAAGAGCCGTTCTGAGGCCGCCACGCTACGCTCAGAGGCCTGTCGAGGCCACTCAAGCCGTTCCATCACCAGAGAGCCCGCCAAAAGTGGCCGTTGCGGCCGGGTCTCTGCGGCGCCTCCGGTCAGAGCTGCGGCCGGGGGCGCTTTGGCGGCCGGAGGCGGCCGCTCCGGCCGCGCCGCGCACGCCCGGTGTCTGAAGGGAGATGAGCCCGATGCGAGTTGCTCAGCGTCTGCTCCTGTGCATGGCAACCATCGCCGTTGTGGCGGGTTGCACGACTTGCGGCGGGGGACAACCGCAGATCGTGACGCCGCCCGCGGTGACCCGTCCCAGCTTCGACCGGGGGCTCGCCTTCTCCACCCTCCAACAGCAGTGTGACTTCGGCTCCCGCGTCCCCGGCTCGACCGCCCATGCCCAGTGCGGCCGCTGGCTGGTATCACAACTGAAGACGTTGGCGGGCGAGGCCAACGTTGTCGTGCAGGACTTCAGCTCGCGCACCCCGATGGGGGGGCCCTACGACTTCCAGAACATCGTGGCCGCGTTCGGCAGAGACGTCGCCGGCACGCCGCTCCTGCTGGGGGCCCACTGGGACAGCCGTCCGGTAGCCGACAACGACCCCGAGACGGCGAACCGTGATCAGCCGGTGATGGGCGCCAATGATGGTGCCTCGGGGGTGGCTGTGCTGCTCGAGTTGGCCAGGCTCCTGACGGACCACGTGCCCGTTCGCCCGATCTACATCGCTCTGTTCGATGCCGAGGACTCCGGCCGGGGGGGAAACACAGCGTTCCCCTACATGGGGTTCTGCATCGGGTCCAACTATCTGGCGAGCAACTGGCTCGCAAGCCTGCCACGTCCCGCCGAGATGATCCTGCTCGACATAGTCGGGACCGATCAGCGCCGCAACCCCCGGCTGCAGGAGGAGGGGGTGGTGGGGGCGCCCGAGTTCAAGCTCGAGACCAACTCGCTGAACGCGGCACCCACTCTGGTGAACGCGATCTGGGGTGCGGCCGAGAAGCTTGGTCATACCGCCTTTCGCCGCGAAACCGGCGGAGCCATGATCGACGACCACAAGCCGTTCATCGACCACGGGATCCCGGGTGTCGACATCATCCACGCGATGCCTGCCGAGTGGCATACCATCGACGACACGCCCGCCAACTGCTCGGCCGAGACACTGTATCAGGTCGGCGACACGCTGGTGGAAGTCATCTGGGGTTCTTGACTCGGGGTCGGGGGCAGCGATAGAATCTCGACTTGCTAGTGATGCGACCGCGTGGAGACTACATTGGTCACGGCAGTCGGCCCTCAGGGGCCGACGCGTGCAGTTCTGCCTCCCAGGACATGTGATTGGGGAATCCCGGATGGACTACCGCAAGACCCTCAACCTACTCAAGACCGACTTCCCGATGAAGGCCGACCTGCCGCTGCGTGAGCCGCAGCTTGCGGCCTGGTGGGATGAGATCGGGATCTATGACCGGGTACGTGAGAAGGGCCAGGGGCGGGAGCGCTGGGTCCTGCATGACGGGCCCCCGTACGCCAATGGCAACATCCATCTCGGTCAGGCGCTCAACAAGATCCTCAAGGACATTGCCATCAAGTACAAGACGATGCGGGGCTACGACTGTCCGTACGTCCCGGGCTGGGACACCCAGGGCCTGCCCACCGAGCAGGCGGTGCGCCGGGAGCTCGGGGTTGACCGCCACGAGGTATCGCCGCTTCAGTGGCGCGGGATGTGCCGCGATCTCGCGCTGCGCTATGTCGACATCCAGCGGGAGCAGTTCAAGCGCCTCGGGGTTCGCGGTGACTGGGAGCATCCGTACCTTACCCTCAGCAAGTCCTACCAGGCGCTGCAGGTGGAGGCGTTCGGCAAGATCGCGCTGCGGGGTCTGGTCAGCCGCCGGCTGCGGCCGGTGTACTGGTGCCATCACGCCGAGTGCGTGACGGCCCTGGCCGAGGACGAGATCGAGTACCACACCAAGACCTCGCCGGCGGTCTACGTGGCGTTCCGCCTGCCGCAGGCGGAAGCGGTGTTCACGCCCGAGGGCGATACGGGGTCCCTCGCGGCGCTGGGCGCCGATCGCGCCGAGATCGTGATCTGGACGACGACACCCTGGACGATCCCCGGCAACACCGGCATTGCCCTGGCGGAGTCCGCCGAGTACGTGCTCCTGCGCGCCCGGCACGCGGGGCGCGAGCGCTGCCTCATCGTGGCGCGCGACCTGATGGACCAGACGGTGCGGGAGTGTGGGCTCCAGGATGTCGTGATCCTCGGCCGCGCACCGGGTCGCGAGCTGGAGGGGCTCAGCGCCGTCCATCCGCTCTACGGTCGCGAATCCCGCCTCGTCCTGGCCGACTATGTGCTGATGGATCAGGGGACCGGGTGCGTGCACACCGCTCCGGGTCACGGCCTGGAGGACTTCCAGACCGCCCTGCGCTATGGCCTGGATGTGATCAGCCCGCTCGATGATGAGGGACGCTTCACCGCGGAGGCCGGCCCACAGCTTGTCGGTAAGGTGTGCGACGAGGCCAACGACGAGGTCCTCGCATTGTTGCAGGGAGCGGACGCCCTGCTCCACCGCGGGACCATCGAGCACGAGTACCCCCATTGCTGGCGCTGCCACGAGCCCGTGATCTACCGGGCGACGCGGCAGTGGTTCATGGACATCGACCGCCTGCGGGAGGCGGCACTTGAGGAGGTCAAGCAGGCCACGTGGATGCCGCGGTGGGGGGAGGCGCGCATCAGCGGGATGGTCCAGGCACGACCCGACTGGTGCATCTCCCGCCAGCGTGTGTGGGGAGTGCCGATCCCCGTGTTCTACTGTGCCGACTGCCAGGAGATCGTGCTCACTCCCGCGACGCTCGACCATGTGCGCGACCTCGTCGCCGCTCACGGTGCCGACGTGTGGTTCGAGCGCGAGGCACACGACCTGCTGCCGCCCGGCACGCGCTGCGCGAAGTGTCAGGGCGCGTCCTTCGTCAAGGAGCCGGACATCATGTCGGTGTGGTTCGACAGCGGCGCCAGCCACTACTGCGTCCTCCGGACCAATCCCGATCTCGCCTTCCCGGCCGACCTCTATCTTGAGGGCGATGACCAGTACCAGTGCTGGTTCCAGACCTCGCTGTGGGTCGCGGTGGCACTCGGGGACCCCGCGCCGTTCCGCAGCGTCGTCGGACACGCCTTCTTCGTCGATGAGACCGGGACGAAGATGTCCAAGAGCAAGGGCAATATCATCTCGCCCCAGGAGATCTACGAGAAGCACGGCGCCGACGTCCTGCGCCTGTGGTTCACCTACGCCGACATCCGCCGAAAGATCTACTGTACAGAGGGTTTATTCGGTCAGGTTGCCGACGCTTACCGCCGCATCCGCAACACGGCGCGCTTCATGCTGGCCAATCTCCAGGACTACAACCCGGCCACCGATGCGGTGGCCGAGGCCGACATGGTCGAGTTGGATCGCTGGGCACTGATGCGGATGGGCGAGGTCGCGCAACGCATGACCGCCGCGTTCGACAACTGGGACCTGCACCTGTTCTACCACGATGTGCACGGGTTCTGCGCGACCGACCTGAGCGCGTTCTACCTGGACGTCTTGAAGGATCGGCTCTACACGAGTCCGGCGCCGGCGCCCGAGCGCCGGTCGGCTCAGACGGCGCTGTGGCGCCTGCTGCTCGACCTCACTCGGATGATGGCGCCGGTGTTGACCTTCACCGCGGAGGAGATCTGGCAGGAGTGCCGGAAGCTGTGTCCCTCCCTGCCGCAGAGCGTGCAGCTTGCCGACTGGCCGATGGGGGCGCCGAGCGACGAGGCGCAGGCCGCGCGCTGGGACCGCTTGCTGGCGGTGCGGGGTGTCGCCATGGCGGCGCTGGAGCAGGCCAAGCAGGCCGGGGTGGTGGAGCGGCCGCTGGAGGCCCACGTGGACCTGTACGCCGGCCCGGAGATGCTCGCGTTCCTGCAGTCGTTCGAGGCCGACCTCCCCGCCCTGCTAATCGTCTCCCGCGTCGAGCTGCACGCGGCGGCGGATGCTCCCGTGACGATCGACGAGCACGTGGGTGTCGGTGCCGCCGCGCGGCTGGCGGACGGCGAGAAGTGTGTTCGCTGCTGGGTGCGCTCACCGTCAACCGGGGAGCATCCCGCTCACCCCGACCTGTGTGCGCGGTGTGTTGCGCGGGTCTAGAAGAGCGGCCGAAGAGTCGTTGTGAGGCTGCGACGCTACGCTCAGGGGCCCGCGGAGGGCGCTCACAGCCGTTCCATCCCTGGCGACCCGGCCGGAAGTGGCCATCTCGGGGGGGGCGCCAGGGGGTTGGCCGGTGCGCGAGAAGGGATTCTGCCGTCACCGGTCGAATACAGGACAGGCCGGAACAAACCGCGTCGTGAGTGCATTGATACAGGTGAGGTGGGACCGTGTGGTCCCACCGTCTTCGCTTCCGGCCTCGCTCCTCTGTCACCATGTGCAGCCCACTCGGCGGTGGCGACGCATGCCGGCCGCCGGTGGGTGCATCACAGGAGGAAAACATGGTCTCTCGCAAGCGCAAGATCGACCTGGATAAGTACAAGGAGCGACTGGAGCAGGTGCGGGAAGAGCTGCAGGCCGAGCTGCAGCGTATCGAAGACCGCACCGCCGGTCGCGACCGGCTCAACTCCGATATGGCCGGCGAGGACTTCGACGAGCCGGGCGGCGACGCCGCGCAGGAGACGCTGGAGCGAACGCAATCCATGGCCCTCGGGGAGAACCTGCGGGAGATGCTCGACAACGTCAACAACGCCCTCAAGAACATCGAGAAGGGCACGTACGGGATCTGCGATTCCTGTGGCAAGGACATCCCCAAGGCCCGTCTCGACATCATGCCCTCGGCCACGATGTGCACAGCCTGTCGCGAGCGCCTGTCCACGCGATGAGTGAGCTTGCTCCGGAGACATCCGCTGAGCTGCCGCCGGCAGGGGCTGCCCCGGGCGCGGAGGCACTGACCCCGGCGCAGGGCTATTGCTGGATCGGGCTGATCGTTGCGGTGGTCGCGG
>CAZIWQ010000497.1:0-5564 GCA_964542355.1 uncultured Armatimonadia bacterium | reverse complement strand
CCGGGAGCGCATCGGTCGCGGGGGCCCCCTTCCGGGGGCCGAGCGCCCTCGCGGGTGGCCACACGAGAGCCTACCCCCAGCATGTGCCTGGCAGCGGATTGCTGCCTGCACACACTCGTCTCACCTTCGCCGCCTGCGATTATGACTCCTACTCGTAATCCGTGACAGACTGGTGCGCGGGGTGGCGGACTCTCTGGAGGCATTATGTGGTGCCGTGGACCTCCAGATGGCGAAGCTGTACAATAGCGTAGCCGACCACGACACGGGGGGAGTGAAGCCATGATCCTTCGCCGGCGGCGGCTCAGGCTGCCCTGGCACATGCTCTGGCTGGGTGCGCTGCTGATCATGGCGAGCGCAGCCGGCGCCGCCGACTGGCGCGGCTTCCGTGGGCTCGGGCAACAGGGCTGCAGCGCCTCCGCGAAAGCCCCACGGCACTGGTCGCCCACGCAGCACGTCCGCTGGCGCACCCCTCTGCCCGGTGAGGGGCATTCCTCCCCCATCGTCGTCGGCGACGCGGTCTACGTCAGCTACGCCGAGCCCCGCCCGCTACCCGCACGTCTCCCCGCCACGGTTCATCTCATCCTGATGGTCCTCGCCTGGTGCCTGCTTGCCGCGCTGCTATGGACGGTGGCGGCGCGCAGCCGCGGCCCGCTCAGTCCCGGCGGCCTGCCCAGCTTCGCGGCGATGGTGGGCCTGGCGATGGCGATGGCCCTGCTGGTCGTGGTCGGCGAGAGCGTCCTCGCCTCCGGACAAGGGCGCGAACGGGCGTGGCTGGCGGCGCTACTGTCGCTGGTGCTGGCATTGGTCATCACCGTCTCGGCAGGCGGAACGCGGACCGCGGAGGAGGGTCGCCCCTTGCGCCGGCCGGGGTGGGCGGCGGCCGGGCTGTCCGCTCTCGCGGTGGCGGCGTACCTGCTCATCCCCGACCGTGCCCTCCCCTTCGACGGAGGGCCGTTGCAGCCCGGCTCGCTGCTGATCCTCGGTGTCGTGGTCCTGCCGGCCTGCATGGCACTGATGATCGGGGCAGCCCTCCTGCGGCGGCGGCACCCGAGCCTCGCGATGGCCCTCGGGCTGCCCGGCGTGCTGCTGGCGTTCTCCGGGGTGGCGGTGCTTGCGCTCGCGGTGCAGCGCGCGCAGACGAGCACCCGGGGCGTTGTCGGCATCTCGCAGCCCTATCTCCCGCACACGCACTGGTGGCTGCCGGCACTCGTAGTGGCCCTCGCCGTCGGGCTGCTCTGCCTGCGATGGGTCCGGCCGCGCTCCGCCCTGGTGAACGTGCTGGGAGTGCTGGGGCTGGTGGCGGCGACGCTGCTCACCCTCGGCTGCGGGCTGGACCGCCTCGCCGCCCGCGTTCCCTATCTCGCCTACACCCTCGGCAACCCCTACTACGGCCCGCTGCTCGCGCCGTGGGTCACGCTGCTCCTGTCGGGGGCAGTGACGCTGGCGCTCGCGGCGAGTGCTCTCGGCGTGAGGTACCGCCACGACCCGGCGCCCACATCGCTGGAGGCCATCCCGGCGCTGCTCGCGCTGCTCCTGGGCGCCGGCAGCTTCGCCTGGGCACTCCATGTCCCCTCGGCCGAGATGTGCGCGCGCGGCATCCTCTGCCTGGACCGTGCCACCGGCCGCGAGCGCTGGCGGGTGACGGGGCTGGAGGGCCCCCGGGACACGATGCATGCGGACAACTCCGCCGCCACACCGACACCGGTGTCCGACGGCGAACGTGTCTTCGCGTACTTCGGCACACCAGGCATCATGGCCGTGGACCGCGGTGGCAAGCTGCTGTGGACGCGCCGCCCGATCCCGTTCGTCTCCAGCGAAGGGGTCGCCAGCTCACCCATCATGTGGCAAGGCGCAGTGGTCGTGCTGAGCGAATCCCAGGCCGGGCAGTGGCTGCTGGCACTGGACGGCCGGACGGGCCGGACGCGGTGGCAGACCCCGCGGCGGCACAAGATGCACATGTATGCGGGCAACTGCCGCACACCGCTGGTGTGGCCGGTGAGGGGACAGCCCACGCTCATCGTCTGGGGGCTGGAGGACGTGAGCGGGTATGACGCGACCGGCAGGGAGGTGTGGACGCACGAGGTGATGGGGTTCGGGGATAGCAACAACCCGGTGGCGTGTGCAGTTGCCGACCGGGAGCGCCTCTACCTGACCGGACCCCGGCAGACGGTGGCGCTGGCGCTGGGCAAGCTCGGGCAGCCGGGGTCGCCGGTGGCCTGGCGGACGGAGTACCTCGACGGAGCCCAGTGCGCCTCGCCGGTCCTCACGGCTGGGCTGCTGATCAGTGTCACCGACACCGGCACTATCTACTGCGCCGATGCGACGACCGGGCGCCCGCTGTGGTCGCATGACTTCGGCTGGACCCACTACGCCTCGCCGGTGGCGGTCGGGAGCCGTGTCTATGACAGTGACACCCGGGGGAAGACGCACGTGGTCGCCGCCGCGCGGCAGTTCCGGCTACTCGCGGGGAACGATCTCGGAGAGCCAATCTCGGCAAGCGTGGCGGCCGCGGACGGGAGGCTGTATGTGCGGACGCAGAAGGCGGTGTGGTGTCTGGAGTGAAGCTCGCGAGGCCGACGCCGTCCACGAGAACCACCAGGACGTTCGGCCGGCGGGTTCTCCTGCATGTCAGGGGCACCCCAGGATCGACGCAAGATCATCTATGGGATGTTAGCAATGCTATTGACATTGAAGCACCCTTACGTGTACAATGATTATGGCTAAATATAGACATAACGGACGCTGAACTGGGGAGCGTTCGCTTGTGCTATGGCCCCACCGCCGTAATCAGAGCCCGGCGTACTCCCATGCCTGAGTGTGGGAGGTCGCCGGGCTTTCCTCTTGTGTCACCCGTGAAGCGACGCACCGTCTCTGAGCGAGCTTGAGGGCCGGAACCTGAGGAGGAAGCAAGCCATGCCATCGGAGCGCGTCATCGTCGTATCGGATGTCCACATGGACGAGTGGCAGGACGACCTTCCCGACCAGTACGAGAGGAAGCGGGAGGTGTTCCTGGACTTCCTGGAATGGGTCGCCCAGATGGGCACCGAGGGCAAGGTGCGACGCTTCGTCATCGTCGGCGACCTGGTTGATGTGCCCCAGAAGGGCGGGGGCGATCTCCTCCCCACCTACTCACCGGTGCTGGAGCGCATCCAGGCCATCATGGCGGCCGGCGTCCGGTTCGGCTACTGCGTCGGCAACCACGACTGCGGCCTGGTCGGCCTGAACATCGACCTGCGGCAACCGCCGGTCGTGGTCGGGTATCCCTACGTGGTCGTCGCCTCGGGCGACACGCGGTTCGTCGTCGAGCACGGGCACCTGTATGACCCGTGGCTGTGGGACTACGTCCGTCACCTTGCCGCTGTCATGTGGACCGACAGCGCCGGCCCCCATGGGCCGCACATCCTCAGGCTGGGAACCGCGACGCCGCCGGCGGCGACCGCGACGAGCAGCCAGACCTCGGTGTCCGGAGTCGAGCACCTGTGGCAGACGCGACTGGCGGACGCCGACGACGCCACCGTGCGCACACTCACCAGTGGCCTGCTGGCTGACCTGACCGAGGACTACGAGGACGTGACCGACCCGGACCAGGACGCGGCCCTGCTGGCCGACCGCGTGCGGCTGCGGGAGGAGATCCGGCCACTCCTCGAGCACTCCGCCGGCGCCGTGGCACCCATGGCGTTGCGGATGGGCGGGGCCGACCTGTCCGTGGAGCACCTGGTACAGGCGTGTTACTCCGGGCCCCACTGGCGGCGCGAAGCGGTCAAGCGACTGACACGGCTCTCGGCGGCCGCCGAGCGGCCGTTCGCCGGTATCATCATGGGCCACACCCACTATCCGGATGAGCGCTACTGGACGGACGAGCGCGGCGACCGGCGCTGGTACGTGAACTCCGGCTCGTGGCGTCACGACAGCGCCGACCTGGTGCTCATCGACGAGGACGACATTCGGCTGATGAAGAGGAGGTGGACCGACCCGCTACCCGAGCTGCCGTGAGCCAGGCGTTGCCACGACGACGACTCCGCACGGGATGTGCGATAGCCTGCTTCGGAGGAGGAGAGCGGAAGTGACACACCAGTCTGACAGAAGGCTCATGTCAAGCATCATAGTGCTGGACGACGTCTATGCGGCCTTCGGTGCGAAGCCGGGGGTGCCGGTGCCGGTCGTGTGCGAGATCCGCAAGGGCCGCCAGGTGGCGGAGGTCGTCGCGTTCCTGCGCGACCAGATCGGCGCCGATGTCCGGGAGGAGAACTCCACGGACTGCTATGTGTTCGCGCAACTGAAGGCCGTAGAGCAGGCCAGAGCCATCGACGCCGCCTACGACCCCGACGAGCACCCGGTGCGCCACGTGTTCCTCGACACGCCGGTCGCGACACTGGCCGACGCGCCTGATGGCTCCGCAGAGGCGCCCGTCGGCAGTGGTGCGCCGGAGAGACTAGAGGTCTCGGGCAAGACCATCAATGCTCACAGTGCCCGGATGCTGTTCGGTGCGGCCGGCGAGGGGATTCACTGGGCGGTGCTGGACACGGGCATCGACAAGACACACCCGTGGATCTCGGCAAACTGCCAGGCTCCGCACCTGGACTTCACCGGCTCAGGCCCAGAAGTGGCGGCGGCGGAGATGGCGGACGATGTTGGCCACGGCACACACGTGGCGGGGATCATCCGGCAGATCGCCCCGCGAGCGGTTCTCCATGACTTCAAGGTGCTCGGCAAGGGCGGTGGCCGCACCTCCGATGTCATCCGCGCCATGTACGCGATCCGCAAGATGAACATGGAGGCCGGCGAGCCCGTCATCCACGGCGCCAACCTGAGCCTGGGCTCCCCCGTGCCGGTCGGCAGCTACGGATGCGGGCACTCGCCCCAGTGTCAGGAGGCCAACCGCCTTGTCGACTCGGGCGTTGTGGTCTGCGTCGCCGCCGCCAACGACGGCTACATGACCCTCGCCACACGTGACGGCGACGCACTCGCCTGGTTCGATACGTTCGTTGACATGGGCATCAGCGACCCCGGCAATGCCGAGGAGGTCATCACCGTCGGGTCCACGCACAAGTCCCGACCCCACACGTATGGCCCGTCGTACTTCTCGTCCAAGGGCCCGACCGGCGACGGGCGTGCCAAGCCCGACTGCCTGGCCCCTGGCGAGAAGATCCTGTCAGCCAAAGCGGTGCTCAGTGCAGCGACGCCCGAGCCCCCGACGGCACTCGCGGACGGCGAGTTCGTGGAGATGAGCGGGACAAGCATGGCGACCCCCCACGTGTCGGGGGCGGTCGCCGTCTTCCTCTCGGCCAAGCTCGAGTACATCGGGCGAGCGCGCGATATCAAGCGTGTGCTGATGGCGTCCTGCACCGACCTGGGGCGTGACCGCTACTGCCAGGGCGCAGGTCTCGTGGATCTGCTCCGCATGCTGCAGAGCGTCTAGGGGTCCGGCCGAGAAGGCCACATCCGGCCGGCCCCCGAGGCGTAGCGGCCGGCTGAGTGCCCTCCAGAGCCATTCTGGCGGAGCTTCGCGGCCTCAGAACGGCTTCTCGGCCGCTCTTCCAGGCGACCACGAGGGGACACGATGG
>CAZIWQ010000496.1:0-5586 GCA_964542355.1 uncultured Armatimonadia bacterium | reverse complement strand
GGGTGCCATCGCGTCGCCGCCGGCGCCGGGCAGCGACGCTCCGCCTGAGCCCGACGCCGATGCCACGGCGCCGGAGCCGGCGCCGGTCAATGAACGCGACAACGCCCTGCCGGAGCCGGCCGCGACACCGACCGCCGTGCCGGAGCCCTCCCCGCGCCCCCCGCTTGACGCGCGCCGCGTGGTGGAGGAGATCGAGGTGCCGGTGCCCAGCCTGCGCGACCGGCTCGAGTCGGTCCTGTCACACCAGGCCCAGCTTCCCCTGGACATCGAGGCGCGCCATGCCGTCTCCGAAGGGGCTGAGGGCAGCCCGCGCGAGACACGCGAAGCCCTCGTGCAGCGCCTGCTCGACCCCACCCTCACTCTGGAAGAAGTCGCGGCACTGCTCGGCGTCTGTCGCACCACCGTCCGCCGCTACACCGACCGCGGTGTGCTCCGATGCTATCGGACGCCGGGCAACCAACGTCGCTTCCACCTCTCGGACGTGCTGGATTTCATGGAGCGGCTGACGCGCCAGACGTGAGGGAACGGCGGGGAAACGGCACGGAGAGCGAATAGCTCATAGCGAATGAGCGGATAGCAGACGGCGGACGACAGGGACGAGGGGGCCTGCCGTCGTCCGAAGGACGAATGGCGGCGCAGCCGCCGGGGGCTGTAAGGCCTCGCTACGCTCCGCCAGACGTGCTTCGCACGCAACGGCACGGCGAACACCCAACACCGCCGGCGACGGCTACCAGCAACGGAATGGTCTCCCTCTATGACCGGCTCACAGATCCAGGAAATCCAACTGCTTCAGGCAGGTCCGGTGCTGGGCCAGGAGAGCTGCTGGCTCGTCGCCCTGGTCGGCGAGCAGGGCACGCGGGGCTATGGCGAGATCGGCAGCGGGCCCGAGGCGGAAGTGCGTGAGGCCGTCGAGGCCCTCGCCCCCCTGCTGCTTGGCCGCTCGGCCGGTGACCGCGAGGCCCTGTGGCTGGGCATGACCTCAGCCGCGGCCGAGTGGGAAGGCGACCTGGTGCTCAACGCCGGCGTCGTTGCCGGGCTCGACACCGCCGCCTGGGACCTGGTCGGGACGGCGAGCGGCCTCCCCGGCACGGTCCTCATGGGCGGCCGGACGCGGACCCGGCTCGAGGTGTGCGTCGAATGCGGACCGATCATCGCTGACACCGCCGTCACCTCCGCGCGAGCACTCAAGGAGCTGGGAGTGCGGACCTTCAGCTTCGCTGTCAACCCGGCATGTGAGGCGGACTGCGAGCGGCTGCGGCAGGCACGCAAGCTGCTGGGGGCGGAGGCCCTGATCGCCGTCGATGTGACGAGCCCCGCGGAGGGGGTGGAGGCCGCAACGGAGATCGGAGCCGCCATCGACAAGATCGACCCCTACTGGGTGGCCGGGCTGCTGCGCGACGGTCGGTGGGATGAACTGGCCCGGGTCCGCGGCACCATCGCCGGCCCCGTGTGTGCGGGCACCACGACGCGCGGCCCCCACCGGCTGTGGCGCGCCGTCGTTGCCGGCGCCGCGGATGTGCTCCTCGGAGGTCTGGCGCTCTGTGGCGGCATCTCGGGAGCGCTCAAGACGGCGGAGCTGGCCCAGGTCGGGGGTATCCGCGTCTCGCTCGGCGCGGGGGCGACACTGATCTCCCTCAGGGCCGCCGCACAGGTCTCGTTCGCGCGCGGCTGCGTCTCGCCGCTGCGAGTGCCCGCGGGGCTGTACGGGATGCTGGTCGCGGCCGCACCCGACACCGTGCGCGATGGGTTCATCCTGCCCGGCGACAGCCCGGGGCTCGGCCTGTGCGAGGCGTGGACGCACGAGCGTGAGCCGGTGGCGCAGCTCCGCGCACAGGACGTCGGCTAACCATGCCACAGCTCGCGCAGCGCGCGAGAGAGGCCGCTCGGCGGGCCCGGGCTGTCGTCGACCGGGTGTGCGGCAGTTGCGCCAATAGTTGCTGCCACCAGGGCACGATGATGGGCGCACACGATGCCCTGCGGTTTGTCAAGGGCATGCAGTTGGAGCCCGGCCGCGAGCCGGCGGTCCGCGAGGGGCTGCGCGAGCGGGCGCAGGAATTGCGCGTCGACCTCGGGACCCTGCGGGGTGTGCACCGCCTCCTGGCCGCCTCACCGGACGCCGATTCCGCGGCCCTGACGCAGCTTGAGACGCTGCTCGCACAGTGGGAGGCGTTCTGTGACTTCCTCGAGGGCCCCTGGGAGGTCGAGGCCGCGGCCGTCGGGCGCATGCTGCAGTTCGCGGGGATCCGGGCGCTGACGCTGCGGGCGCTGCAGGGAGTGCCCGGCGCCCATGCCGCCCTCAGCACACTGGCCCAGCCCGGCTCGAGCTTCCGCTTCCGTGGCCGCCGGCTCGCCCCGCCACGCTGCCTGTTCCACCTCCCCCACCGCGGCTGCCTGGCGGGGCGCTGGAAGCCAGGCAAGTGTGCGAACTTCTTCTGCTCGGGGGAGCCCAATGTGCTCCACGAGCTGCGGGACGAGATGCCGTTCGAGGACTTCGTGCTTGCCAACAGCGATGTGCTGACGCGCGAGCAGACAGTGGCCGCGATCGAGCACGAGCTCGCCCTGGGCCGCCAGTTCGCGGAGCCCAAAATCATCCTCGGTGCTGATGAGTGGCTCGCGACGGAACTCGGGCGGGTGCTGGAGACGTCATACGAGACAGTCCTGCGACCGGCAGCACCCGCCGGCCGCTACATGCTCTCCAGCGCGGAGTGCGAGGCGCTGCTCACGCAGGTCGGCCCCGAGACCGCGTGCGTCGTCTCGTGCGAGGCCGTTGACGGTGCCGCGGTCTATGAGCTGGCGATCGCGCTGGATCGCCACCGGGCGGCCGGGGAGGCGGTGGCCTTCATCCTCCTGGCCGGCCGGTTCGCGGCTCCCAGCGCTCTCCCCCATCCCCTGTGGGCGGACGAGGAGATGAGCCACCCGTTGGGTGCGCTTGACATCTATGTCGTCGCCGACGAGGGCGACGTGGCGGAGCACCCGGGTCTGCCACCGGCACCCTGAGGCGCGCGGGGGGCCGCCCGCCGCGATCCATTTTGCCGGCAGCTATTGAGGCGCCAAGTCTTTTCTGCTACACTTCGTCGGTCCGCACATTGCATGCGCGGCCTGAGCGTTCGTGGGAGGTAACCTGTGCCTGTGTCCAAGACGACGATTGCATCTGCCGTACTGGTCGGACTAGTGGTCGGCATGGCCCTGATCGGGTCCGGGTGTGGCGGAGGCGGAGGCGGGGTCGCGACCAGCCTCGTCGGCTACGTCTATGACGACAGTACCCTCAACCCCATCGCCGGCGCGTCGGCGCAGCTCGCGGGCGTCACCTCCGGGCTCAGCAGCGCTGCCGGAGCCTTCACCATTACCGGCGTCCCCACCGGGACCCACACGCTGACGGTGTACGTGACCGGCTACACGACGGTGAGCGTCTCGGTGGTTCTCAGCAGTGGGGCCAACAACGTCGGGGTGATCTACCTCCCGGTCGCCCAGACGCCAGGGCTGGGGAAGGTCAGCGGGGTTGTCAGTGATACCGGCACCGCGGTAGCGGGGGCCCTCATCGTCGCGGGGGGCAGGACGGCCTACACGAAGGACAACGGCTCGTATGCGATCTACAACGTCTCGCCGGGCTCGGTGACTGTCACCGCCCAGTCGGGCGCCAAGACCGGCCGGACGGTGGTTACCGTAACCCCGGACGGCACGGCGACGGCGAACCTCGGTCTGAGCATCTCGCCACCGCTGCCGCCCGTCATCTGAGTCGCGGCAACGGCTGGCGGGGCATAAGTGCTAGCCCAACGGACAGCACGGCCAACGGGGCCCTGTCATGCTGAACCAGGGACGCGGAGCGGCCCGCCAGTGAAGCATCTCGCAACAGGTGCGCACTTGACGGCGCAAGCGCAGGTCCTTCGCTGGAAGGCCGCGCAGCGGTCCGGGCTCAGGATGACATGAACGGCGGCGGGGGATCAACCCCCGCCCTACAGACGGCCACGACGAACGGCGGCGGGGCACAAGTCCTCGCCCTCCAGCGACGGCATGGGCGCGGGGAGCCTGCCGGCGGCGGTTGGGAGCGGCTGCTCAGCAAGGGATTCAGGCGGCCCGGGCACCTCCCGGGCCGCCTTTGTTGTTGTTCAGGAAAAGGGACAGCGTGACCTGTGACCCACCATGAAGACCTGGCACCGCATCAGCCTGGCGATTGCCCTTGTTGCCCTCTCCGGCGCGCTCACGTACTGGGCGACGGTGGATAGCCGTCGCCGGCCCCGCGCGGCGACACCGGCCAAGTCGACGCAGGCCGGGCCGGAGGCCGTGATGACCTCACCCGAGCTGCGACACAGCGAGGGGGGCAAGCCCGCCTGGAAAGTCATCCTCGATGAGGTCGACCTCGGCGCCGGGGGCGGCTCGGTCACCGTCCAGGGTCTGCGCGAGGGCATCATCTACGACCAGAGCGGCACCCCCGCGCTGCGCATCACGGCCCGGCAGGTCAAGGGCGACACCCTGCGCAAGGACTTTGAGGTCTCCGGCGGGGTGGTCGTCACCAGCCCGAAGGGCTTTGTCATCAACACCGAGTTCGTGAACTGGCTCAACGACCAGCAGAAGGTGCAGTGCCCCGGACCGGTTGTCATGAAGGCCAAGACGTTGGTGATCTCTACCACCGGGCTCGACTACCTGGTCAGCAGTGATGATGTGAAGTGCCCTAACCAGGTGCGCATGTATGCGGGGAACAACCGGGTGGTAGGTCGGAGTCTCAACTACAACGCGACGACCGGCATCGCCGACATCATCGGCGGCGTGCAGATGGTCATCAACCCGGCGGAAGCCAAGGACATTCTCAAGGAGCTCGGAACACCATGACCAGCCCCCGTTCGAGAGCGCTGTGCCTGTGCTCGGTGCTGTCGCTTGCCCTTGTCTGCATGCTGGGCTATGCGCAACCGGCCGCCGGGCCGGTACCCAAGGTCGGCGAGCCCAAACGCCTCGGCCCCCGCGACGAGAGCAAGAAGAAGAAACAGCAGGTCCGCATCAAGCATGCCGACCGCGCCCGCTATGACAGCAGGGCCCAACTGTTCTACCTGTTCGGCAATGTCAAGTTCGAGGACGAGGACATGAAGGTGGACTGCGACGAAGCCAGCTACAGCCAGAAGGACGACACCGCGGCCTGTGGCGGCAACATCACTGTCCATGACAAGGAGAACACCATCACCGGCAAGCTCATCAAGGCCGACTTCGGTGCCGAGATCGTCGTCATCGACGAGAGCGTCAAGATCGTCACCACCAAGACCCCCAAGTCCCAGCAGAAGGAGGGCGAGGAGAAGCGCGTCACCACCATCACCTGCGACAAGGTCGTGTACAACTACACGGAGGGGAAGCGCTCCGCCGTCGCCACCGGGCACCTCAAGGCAGAACAGGAAGGCAAGGAGGACGGGAAGCCGGTAACCAAGACCGTCCTCGCCCCGCGGGCGGACTATGACCTTGAGAGAGACACCGTCACACTCACCGACAAGGTCACGATCAAGATGAGCAACGGCAATGAGTTCGAGTGCACGAAGGCGACGATCAGTATGACCGACGACTGGGTGGACATGGAGCCGATGACGGGGATGTTCATCCGCGACG
>CAZIWQ010000495.1:0-5588 GCA_964542355.1 uncultured Armatimonadia bacterium | reverse complement strand
CGTCTCATCAGCCTTCTTGCGGGTGTCCTCAATCGCCTTCTTGGCCGCGTCAGCGGCGGTCTGAGCGGCCGTCACTGCCTTCGTGGCAGCCTCCTGGGCGGCCTGTTTGGCCTTCTCCGTCGTGACCGTGAGGGGCTTGAGCGCGTCGGCCTGCGCCTTCAGGAGGGCCTCGTCGGCCTTCTGGGAGGCGGTTACGGCGTCGGTCGCCGCTTTCTGGGCGGCCCCGACAACGGCCTGCTGCGCCTCGGCGCGGTCGGCAAGGATCGCCTGCAGCGCGGTGGCGGCATCGCGGTCCTGCAGCAGGGCAATCGCCTGTGCCGCCGCGATGCGGACCCCGACGTCCTCTTTCTTGTCCGCCAGCGGACCGCGCAAGGCGGCGGCACTGGCCCTCGACTTGAGGTGCCCGAGCGCGAGGGCGGCGGCGGCGCGCACATCGGGTGACTTGTCGGTCAACGCAGTCTCGAGCGGCTGGACTGCCGCTCGGGTGCCGACATCGCCAAGCAGCGTGGCGGCGCGCCATCGCGCCGCGGTCGAGGAGGACGAGGTGAGGTGGGTCAGCAGTGCCGGCACGATGCTGGCGCCGCGCTGCCGGAGCTGTGTCATGGCATCCATGACCTTGGCGTAGTCATCCCCGGGCAGGTCGGCAAGCAGCTTCCGGGTGGCGACGGCCCGCTGCCATCGCGTGATCGCAAACACCGCGATGAGTATCACGACGATGATGGCCAAGACCGTTGTCGTCCGTCGGTTCACATTCATCAACTCTCGTTCTCGCCCGTCTCGCAGGCGCGGGCTCGGAGACTGCGAAGGTTGCTCCGGGGCCCATCCGTCCCGCCCGCGGCGGGGAGGTCGCGCGTGACCTCGTCCCGCTTCAGGTGGGGGTGGCGGCCGGCTATCTCACCGCGGTCGCGCGAATGCGGTCGAGCAAGGCTTGCGCCGGTTCGTACTTCTCCGGCTTGGGCTGATCCGCCGCGGTCAGGTGCTTGACCAGGTCAAGCGCCTGCGCGTCACCGATCAGTTGCAGCGACGAGGCCAGCCAACTCTTGTACTCGGCGTCGTCCGACGCGCCGCGGGCCTCGAGCACCGGGTCCACGGCCGGCTTGCCGATGGCGCCCAGTGTCGCGAGGATCCACGGCTTCATCGCGGGGCTGGCCGACTTGAGCCGCTCGAGCAAGGTGGCAACCGGCTGCTCACCCATCAGGCCGATTCCGGCGGCGACCTTCGCCCGCAGGTCGTCATCGCCGGTTGCCAGCATCAGGTCGATCAGCGTCTTGCCCGCGGCACTGAGCTCGACCTTCGCTCCCTTGGTCTTCACGGTCACGAGCCGCGCCCCGATGCGCGCCACGGCGGTCGCCGCCGGTGCGGCGTACGGGTTGCCCGGGGTCAGCAGCGTGGTCATCGGGCGAAGGCTCTGGGCATTGCCGGCATACCCTAGCGCGATGATCGCCTGCAGACGGACCTTGTCGGTCTCCCGCACGTCGGTGGCGGCCTGCTCCAGCGTCTGCGTGTCGATCGGGGTCTTGCGAACGCTCTCCTGGCCCACCGCCGATACCTGCTCGAGGAGTTCGTGGGCGGCCATCGTCGTGGTCTCGGCCTGGACGATGACGGCGCGCCGCTTGGCGTTGAGGTCGGCCGAGGCCGCAACCTTGGCCAGCTCCTCCCCGACCTTCCCGAGCCGCCAGTCCTTGAGCACGTCCATCGCGACATCCCGCACCTCGGCAGCGGGATTGGTGAGCGCCTGACACAGATCGGGGGTGGCGCGCTCATCGGCGAGGGCGCTGAGAGCCTTGAGGGCCTCGATCTCGACCGCCGGCTCCTGGGAGCGGACCGCGGCCATCAGCGGCTCCACGGCATCGCCCGCACCCATGCGTCCCAGCGCGAGCGCCGCCTGCGCCCGCGCCGTCACCGGGCTGGCCGGGTTCTGCAGGACGGCGAGGGCGTCCTTGACGGCATCCGGCCCGATGCCCCCCAGCGCGATGGCGGCCCAGTGGGCCTGCGTCGCGGAGCCGGAGGCGAGGGCGCTCTGCAGTGCCGCCAGGGCCGGCACGCCGATGCGCACCAGCGCCTCCTGGGCCATGCTGCACACGCGCGGGTTGGCGTTGCCGAGGGCCGCGACCAGCACCGGGACCGCCGCGGGGCCCACGTGAGCCAGCGCGTCGCGGGCCGCGTGGTACACCTGCCAGTCACTATCGTCCAGCGCCGCCGCAACCAGGCCGAGCACGCGCTCGTCGGCGATGTCGCGCAGCGCGTCGGCGGCCACGCGGCGCACGGCCAGGCTCTGATCCTTCAGCATGCTGCCGAGCGGCTCGACGGCCACCAGGCCGCCGGTCTGCGCGATCGCCTGCGTCGCGATCAGGCGCACTTCGTCTTCCGGACTCGCCAGCGCCGGCTGAATGCTGGGTACTGCCGGCTCACCCAGTGCCGTGAGGGCGATCCGCAGTTCCGTGGTCGCTCCCCGGCGGTTGTTCACCAGCGTGCTGACGAGCGGCCCTGTCGCAAGCGGGTCGGCGATGCGACCCAGCGCCTCGACGCAGGCCGCCTTCACCTCGGCCCGATCGGTGGACAGGTGCCCGATCAGCGGGGCAACGACGCCGTTTTGCTTGGCGACATCGGCGAGCAGACCGAGGGCCGTGGCCGCGCGGCGCCGCACCGCCCACTGATCGTCGGTGTTCAGACGCCCGAGCAGCGGCTCAACAACCGGCTTGGCATCATCCGGCTTGATGCTCTTGGTTGTCTGGTCGGCGATGACCCCCAGGACGCGACAGGCATTGCCACGCACCTCGGGGTTGGTGAAGGTCAACAGGTTGTCCACGATGGGCTTGAGCGCGGGGACCTTCATGGCGATCAGCGAGGCCTCCGCCGTCCCCTTGGCCCGCATGAACTCCTGAGTGCTCTGGTCGCGGACCGTGCCATCCGGCATGCGCTTCTGCCCGGGCTCCGACTGCTGCATCACCGGGATCAAGCGCCCGGTGACCACCGGTGAGGCGATCCCGGACAGGATGTCGCGCACGAGGTCGCGCACATACTGGTCCCAGGCATCCAACAGCTCCATGCACCCCTCGACAACGAGGTTGTCCTTGGTCGTGGCATCCCCGCCGATCGCCTTGCCGATGTTCACCAGGGGTGCCTTCGCCGTCCCGCGGGTGGTCGCGTCCTTATCCTGAATGGCCTCGATGAGTGTCTCGACACCGCGCCGTCCCAGGCGCGAGAGCACGGTCTGGTCGCGGGCCTGCGCGGGCGCGTCAAGTACCGCATGGCAGGTCAGCAACTCGTAGTAGGCATCGTTCGTGCCGATCAGCGGGATGACGGCCACCGCGTTATCCTGCACCCATCGCGGCTGGTCTTCGAGGGCCTCATTCAGCTTCTGCTTGGCCACCAACACGCGCACTGCGTCGATACGCTGCTCGAGGGTGCCATCCGCGATCACGCCGCACAGGCGCTTGAGCTCGGTCTTGCGGTATGAGGCGACCACGACCACGCACAGGATCGCGCCGATAGTCAGGATCCAGGTAATCTGGCGCCTGGTGTTTTCGTCCACAGTCGTCAACTCCTCGAGTCGTGGTACGCGTCGGCGGCCCCTTCCCCACGGGGCCGCGTGCCACGGGAGACCCAACCGGAGTCGGGGTGAGCACTCGTGCACAGCGACGGCCCGCCGGCCGACCTGCCGTGTGCTCAGGTCGCAGCCGCCGGCGCCCGGTCCTTTCGCCTCGCTCCCCTCGCCAGGTGTGCGCCACTGCCAATTCCCTGTCCGGCGGGCGGATTCCTTCCCCCCCGGGCGGGAAGCTGCGAGCTTTTTTCCGGCAGCCACCAGGCATCGCGGACGAGCCAGACACGCCTGCCAGCGCCCGTCCTGGCGCGAACGAGGGCCGCCTCCCCTCCCCGCGATGTGCGTCAGAGGAGCTCCCAGAATAGTCCGCCCAACTGCAGGCGTCAACCGGCACCGGCGGCGCGCGATGAGCGAGCACGATGGAGGCAACCACGGAGACACGGAGAGCACGGGGAACGACCACCGAGAACGGCCGGCGCCGGGGGGGACGACAATGGCGGCGACGGCGAGGGGACAATTCCCGCGAAGTGAGCGTTAAGGGAGACGAGTCCCATGGGCAAGCGCAAACAGTCACGACAGTCTCCGGCCGCCGTGCCGGTCTCACCACCGCACCAGCCGGACGCCAGGCGTTGGCTGGCGGCCATTGTGGCCGCCTACCTGGTGATCGCCACGGGCGCGGCGTGCGTCGCCCCTCCCGGCGGCATCGCCCGGGCCAAGCTGATCCCGCCCGATGAGCCGGCCCACTGGGCGTTCGTCACACAGGTCGCGTCGGGGGGCGGACTGCCGCTGTTCACTTCCGGGAGCGGCAACTTCGAGGCCCACCAGCCACCGTTGTACTATCTGTCGGCACTGTGGACCTACTGGCTCGCGGGCGAGCGGGGGCTGATGCTGGCCCGGCTGTGGAGCGTCGTTCTCGGCGGCCTGACTCTCATTGTCGCGTGGCGGGCGACACGCTGGCTACTGGGGGAGGCAGTCTGGCCGCGGCTCGGGGCAGTGGGGGCACTCGCCTTCATCCCCGGCCGGGTCTTCATCTGCGCTGCGGTCAACAACGACCCCCTGGCCGAGCTGTTGATGGCCGCCGTGCTGGGCCTGTGCCTGGAGGGGATCCACCAGGGGGTGTCGCGCAAGGCGGCGGGCTGGATCGGCCTCGGCCTGGGCCTCGCGCTCTTGACCAAGACCAGCGCCCTCGTGCTCATCCCCCTGGTGGCCATCGTGTTTGCGCTCGAGCCCGCATGGCGGCAACTGGGATGGCGACACCTGCTCACCAATGCCCTCCTCGTGGCGGGCATTGTGGGCCTCGTCTGGGGCTGGTGGGTGGCGCGCAACATGGTGCTGTATGGCGAGCCGCTGGCCATCCGGGTCTTCCAGACGATCTTCCTCAAGGACCGGGCGACACCCGAGTTCTTCCTCAGCCGCGGGATCAGTTGGGGCGGCTACTGGACGCTCGTGGGGTTCCAGACCTGGCTGAGCCTGTGGGGGGTGTTCGGCCAGGCGACCGTCTACATGCCGGTGGCGTTCTACGGCATCGGGTCCGGGCTGGCGGTGGTGGCGGGGCTGGGGCTCGTGCGCGGGCGTCTGCAGCGCGACCCGGCCACCGCTCCCGAGCAGCCCGCCCGCCACCTCTGTTGGGAGCTTGCGGCGGTGCTCCTGCTGCTGGTGGTGGCGACGTTCCTGCGCTTCAACACTGTGTTCTACCAGGCCCAGGCCCGCTATCTGCTGGGCGCCAGTGTGGTGCTCGCCTGCCTGCTCGCGGCCGGTGTCTACGGGCTTGTCGGGGGGCGCCCGCGGGCATGGCCTGCTCTGGCCGTGACCGGCCTGCTGGGTGCCATGGCAGTGTGGGCCGTGGTGGCGCACATCACGGGCGGATACTCGTTCCTGCCGCCAACGATCGGATAGCAGCACAACCGTGGTTCGGGTGCGCCGTCGGCCGGACGTCGTTCGGATGGGGGTTGCCCGGCGGGCAACTCGGGACACAAGACCGCGTCGTGTGCGGTCGCCGCGTAGGTCGAGCGTCCCGCTCGACACGCCTCCCCGCCGACCGGGA